>JAUSMW010000163.1 GCA_030645815.1 Candidatus Saccharimonadota bacterium | reverse complement strand
GTGTCTTGGAAAGAGCGGAAGGGTCTGGCAACGGACATGAAGACGATTTATGCTGCCTCTACTGAAAAAGAGGCCAAGACCCAGATGGACTGCTTTGAACAGAAGTGGCAGAGCATCTATCCTCATGTGATAAAATCCTGGCGCACTAACTGGGACAGCCTCACGGCCTTCTTTCGCTATCCGCTGGAGTTACGAAAGGTCATGTATACCACAAACGTGATTGAGAGCGTTAACAGTAAATTTAGGAAAGCCACATCAGCAAGGAGACTCTTTCCAACAGATGATGCTATCCTGAAATCATTGTTTATGGCCGCTATGGAACTCGAGAAAAAATGGACCATGCCCATGAAAGACTGGTCTAAAATATATTCTCAGATTGCTATACTATTTGAGGATCGGATATAGTGATATTTGGACTTACACAGTTTGTGAGACAGTCCCGCCTAAATCCGGCCCAATCGAACAGTTAATCCGGTTTTATCCGAACGGTTTCTTTTTTAAGTATCTCCTGACTGTTTGAGTTTAAAATAGTGTTCGAGTTGTGTCAATTATTTTCATCTATGTCTGTTTTTTTTGTAGCACTCTCCTTTCCACCAGATTTATTCATTTCAGGCATGTGCCTAAGGTCGTCTTTGCCCGAAATAATCTATTACAGTGCAAGTATGAAGGCCGTTATTTCTGGTATCGCCTCATTTTGATATTTTTGCCTATTCCTGATTGTTCAGGTTCTCTTCACCTCCTCTCATTGATTTGCCTGTGAGTTTAAGTTTGTGCGCATTATGGATCAACCTGTCGCATATGGCATCTGCTAATGTCGGTTCTCCTATAAGGTCATGCCATTTCTCTACCGGTATCTGACTGGAGATTATTGTGGAGCGCACATTGTATCTGTCTTCCATTATTTCCAGGAAATCTCTTCTTTCTGTGTCTGTAAGTGCAGAGAGTCCCCAGTCATCCACTATGAGGAGATTTACCCTGGAGAGTTTCTGCAGCAGCTTACCGTAACTTCCATCTGCTTTTGATATTTTCAGTTCCTGAAACAGGCGCGGCAGCCGCACGTAATATGCGCTTATGCCTGCTCTGCAGGCGCTGTTTCCAAGTGCACAGGCCATATAGGTCTTGCCCACACCAGTAGAGCCGGTAATTATTATGTTGCGTTTGTCTTTTATCCATCCGTTTTGGGTCAAGGTCAATACCATCTCCTTTGTTATTCCTCTCTTGGCCCTGAAGTTGATATCTTCAACGCTGGCCCCAGGATAGCGCAATCGTGCTTTTGCAAGAAGCGTCCGGAGCTTTCGGTCCTGCCGGTTGTCCATCTCCCTGTCTACAAGCATCCCCAGTCTCTCTTCAAAGCCTAATTCTTTATACGCACGGGTTTTTATCTGTTCCTGCACCGCATCTGCCATGCCATGCAGTTTCATCGTGATCAGCTTCTCTATTGTCGCCTCAATCATTGCACGCCTCCCTGTAATATTCTCCGCCCCTTATGTTGGGATGATCTATCGGTTTTGAATCCCTTTGCTCTTCAAGATATGCCACTTTGTCCAAGCCGCTTTGCAGAATAGATTTAACACTCCTGTAATTGTGTGCAGCTACTGCAAGTGCTCTCTTGCATGCATTCTCCACTCTCTCCGGCGTGTATTGTTTTGAAAGCCTGATTATGCCCAGACAACTCCGAAATCCCTGTTCAGGATGTTTCCGCTCCTCCATTATCCGCTGAATCAGCATCGCGGTGTCTGGTCCGATCTTGCCTCCCCAGTTCTTTATCCTCTCCGGCGTCCATTCAAGGTACTGACGGTGTTCATGGGGCATGTGTCTGTCTTCTGTGATAAACTCCCCCTTCTTATAACTCCTTATGTGGGAGGCAATCCGTTTTTTCTTGTGATATATCTCTACTACCCGGCTGTTGTATTTGACCTCAATTATTGCCTCTATCAATGTGTAGGGGACGCTGTAATAACTCTTCTCTACCTCTACGTGATAATCTATATTTAATTTTGTCGGGGTCTTGTAGTTGTATATCTCGAACCGCTCCTCTGGTAGCGGCCTCAGCGCGGGCTTTTCTATTTCCTCAAACAACTCCTGCCTGCTTTTGCCGGTGACAGCCATCGGTCGTCTGTTGAGTTTATCCAGCTCTTCTCTAATGCCTTCGTTCAGTTCATGAAGGCTGAAAAACGTCCTGTTCCTCAGCACCGCCAGTATCCTCCTCTGCGACTGCAGTACCGCATTTTCCACTTTTGCCTTGTCTTTTGGCCGTGCCACTCTGGCAGGAAGTACCGCCACATCGTAATGTTCCGCCATGTCCGCAAACGTCCTGTTTATCTCAGGGTCATAATAACAGGCGCTCTTTACTCCGCTCTTGAGATTGTCGGGTACAAGATATTCAGGACACCCTCCATAATATTCAAAGGCCCTTATATTGCTCTTTATAAAATTCTCTACTTTCTGATCATCTACCGCACAGGCGAATATATATGATGACGCCCCAAGCGCTGAGACAAACAGCTCCGTCTCCACCTTTTCCCCCGTCAGAGGATCCGTATAATGCGGCCTGTCCCCGGAGAAATCCTCAAACATCTTCTGCCCGGCCTTATGATTGAACCGCATCACCGGATCCAGTTTCTTTGCATAATTGCGGTACTTCTCGTAAAACTGGCTCCTGCTATAGCCCTCAGGATGATCCCTCCGGTACTCTTCATACAAAAGCTGAAGGGTTACTCCTTTCCTTTTCAGCTCCTTGCTCAGATACTCAAAATCCGGCGTCGCTTTATCTGACACAGGCATCTCAGCCGCTTCAGGAAATAAGAGTTTGTGCACCGCATCTTCATCCAGTGAGCTTATCTCTTCATAACTTAACAATAACTCCTCTATCTTGTTTACATATGCGCTTGCTGTTGATGTGGATATGTTACAGGCACCGGCTATCTGGTTAATACCTAATCCCATCTTAAGCCGCAGCCTGCATACTTCCTGGATTTTTCTCATGCTTGTCCTCCCGCTTTTTTTCTTCATTTACCCTCCTGGTATTTTTAGAGGGCATTTTAGTACAAACTGCAGGAGTTTATTAAAAAAGGACGGAATCCGGTCACCCGAACACTGAATCCGATCTGCCTGAAAAAGTGTTCGGGCATTTCCGGATTTGCTGTTCGGGCTACATCGGATTTGGTGTTCGACTTACACCGGATTTGGGATTCGAGTCGGGCCGGATTTTGCAGTATAATGCTATCGTTTATCTTGATCACGGCAAAGACTTTGTTATTGCAGACAAAGAGAATGATACACTTAGTTACACCGACAAAATTAAAAGCCATGAGAAAATAACTGGCACTCCAGGCGATGAAGAACTTACAAGAGCTTTAATTCTGCTTCATCTTATCAAGTCTTACAACTATGATGCTTCAAAAATTGAGATTGAAAATTCTTTTGAAATTGGCGGTCGCAGAGAAGAAAAAGCAAGGGCAGTAGAAACAGACATTTGCATTAAGAATTCAAAAGGAGATATTGAAATCTTATGCGAAGTAAAAAGTATTAATCATTTTCTAGGCACCGATGATTCATCCATCCGAAAGCAGCTTTT
>JAUSMW010000152.1 GCA_030645815.1 Candidatus Saccharimonadota bacterium | reverse complement strand
GGAGCGGTGCGCCTGCGCTCGCAAGCGGCAAGCGTGACAAAAATAGTGTAGCGCATGGCGAGGGGAATAAAACCTGTGGCGTCAGTTACTTTTATTGAGTTGCAGTCAGTATTGCAGATATTTAGATCCGCTTTTGTGTGATGCGTTCACCATCAATGGTTTCGCCCCGTAGCGGGGCCACAATTATTCAATCTAGTCAAAATCCCTGTTTTAGTTGGACGAAGGTTACTGAGTCACGTTTCAAATCGTATGTTGTGACTGTTTCGTTATCCACGAACTTTGCTTCCCAGCGATGGGCATACGACATTCTGTCACCATCTACCACAAGCGTATGCTGGAATGGCGGTAGCGGATGGGCACCTAAAGGGACAACTCTCTTACCAATATCTGACGCAATGAAAACTGGAGTCACTTATTACTGGAGAATACTAGCGACTTACAATGATGGAAGTACCGTAACTGGAACTGATGTCACTGGCATTCCTTTTTTGATCAGTGCTCCACCACCACCAACACCAACATTAATATCGCCTGCAAATGGTGCAATTGTTTATTCCTCTTCTCAAAACCCATGTTTCTCATGGTCAATGTCTAATAATGCAAGCTTTAGCTACTACACCATCACCGTATCGACAACGCCAGATTTTCCAACTACTCGTTGGGCGTACCAGATAAATTCTATATCGACAACAAATGTTTGTTGAAATAACGGTTCAGGATGGGCATCAAAGGGGGCATCTCCACCGCCAACCCCTGGGCCTTTACAAAATGGCGTTACTTATTACTGGCGAGTATTGGCTGCATATACTGATGGTTCAATCACTGGAAATACTTTTGCCGGGCGTTCATTCGTACATCGAAATAACTCTTCCAGCAGTGCAGCAATAAGTTCTTCAATATCGAGTAGTAGTTCTAGTCGGCTTTCATCTGTTCTTTCGTCAAGCGCTAGTAGTGTAACAAGTCTTTTTAATTTTAACGCTCAAGCTCCCGCAGCTTTTAATTATCCACTAACAAATGCAAATATTCCTTCGCTCGGCACTAGTCAATTGGTTGCGACAACGCAAGGTAATCTAAATGTATCAAATGGTGCGGCTGGTTATTCAATCCCTATCGAATTGCCGCCAGCTGTCCGCGATTTAAAACCTAACCTCTCACTCAATTACAACAGCCGCTCCGGTAATGGTTTGATGGGGGTTGGTTGGAATCTTGGTGGCCTGTCTGCGATTACTCGCTGCCGTTCGAGTTTTGCGACAGAAGGTGTTGAAGCACAAAAACCAAACCCTCGTTATACCATCAGTGATCGTTTATGTTTGGATGGACAAAAGCTGGTTGTTGCATCAAGTACATCAGCAGCAAATGATTCAACATATTGGGCTGCAGGTACTGAATATAAAACCGAGCTGGATAATTTTGCGAAAATTGTAGCCTATGGCTCAAGTGCAAATGGCGGGCACAG
>JAUSMW010000145.1 GCA_030645815.1 Candidatus Saccharimonadota bacterium | reverse complement strand
AGCACTGACTTTTTCGAGGTCAAAATTCTCCGTAATATTTTTTGCGAGCAAATCAACGTATAGATTTTCATCATTTTTAGGGGTGGCAAAGCGGTGGCGAGTGTGAAATCTACCCTGGCTATCGCTGCCCGCGACAAGTGTTTTTGTACCCCCAGTATCTACCGCAATTATCATGTCTTTATTTTAGCATGTGTTGAAATTAGTCATCAGATGTTATATAATACCTTTAAAGGTTATTTTTGGAGACAACATATGGACTATGACACACCAGTATCGCGATATTCGACTACAATTCGTTTTGTGGCTATCGCCGCTGTGTTAATTATTCTACTCGTTCTAGGTTTGGTTTTTAGTAAGCGCATAGTCGCTACTATGACTAGTAGTTCGGGATCAAAGACCGCTGATACTACCCAGCATGAAAAGGAACTAGCAGCTCAAAAAACCGCTAGGGAAGAGCGCAAAAAAACCACCGCTGAAAAGGTTCAAAAGCAACAGGCTGCAGCCGATAAAACTGCTGCAGAGAACAAGCAAGCAGAAGAGCAAAAACAAGCTGAAGCCAAGAAGGCGCAAGAGGCCACCGCCGCTCAAGCCGCAGCACAGGCTGCCGCAACTCCACAACCTGTTGCAAGCACTGGTCCTGGGGCTGTTGCATCTACTGGTCCAGAAGATGCCATTCCGTATGCAATCGCACTAGCAGGTATATCATTTGCTGGTGTATCTTTCCTACGCTCACGACGTGAACTACGCAATGTCATCGAGCAAAAACTTGGTCCAACTTCGGTATAATAGATAACAACAAGTACATTTAAAAACAAAAGAGAAAGGAGCATACAAATGAGTATGCCACTAAATTTGATATTTGTTCGCCACGGCGAGTCAGAAGCAAATGTCATGCAAGATTACAGCAAAAAAGGAAAGAAACATCCCAACGCAAAAGAGGTCTATAAAACACCAGACTGGCAAATAAGACTATCAAAAAAAGGCGAAGAACAGCCTGGTATAGCTGGAAAATGGTTGATTGATAATATAGGTCAGTCGGATTTAGAGAAGGCCAAAAAGTACCACTCACCGTACATAAGAGCCCGTCAAACAGCAGCGCTGTTGGGTATACCGGACGGCGAAGGTTGGTTGTCGGACGATCGAATAGTTGAGAGAAGCTGGGGAATATACGGTACGCTACCACTGAAAACTCAGTCAGAATATTTCCCTATGACTACCCAGTACAAGGAAGTTAATCCGTGGTATGCAAGTCTGGAGGGTGGAGAAAGCTTATCCAGTGGGGTGCTATTGAGGGTCCGAAACTTTTTGGATAGTCTGCACAGAGAAGCTAGCGATGGAACCGCAGTTGCTGTAGCGCACGGTGAGCTGATATGGGTCGTCCGCTATGTATTAGAGCGTATGACGCCCGAGCATTG
>JAUSMW010000142.1 GCA_030645815.1 Candidatus Saccharimonadota bacterium | reverse complement strand
AAAATATATCTTGATGAGTCAATTGAAGAAGGAAAAACTCAGAAGCAGATACTTTACAGAAGAGTACTTCAAGACATCTTAGATTCACTAGGTGAAAGTCTTGACCTTCAAGAGCATGTACACCAACGACTAAAGGGTGGAAGCCCAGCTCAGCGAAGTTCGCTTCAAGCTACTTTATTAAAAATGAGTAATAGTATTACGGCTACCGTTATCAAGCCATGGGACAGCATATTCAAATCTACTGACAAAAAAGAAGTTATTGTACAGACTGGCGTGGAAGACGAAGATAGTGGCACCCCTAAATATTTCCTCACAGTACAACTTCGGCAAGGGACAGAACTCTATCAAATAGAGGAGCGTAGTCTTGGATTTAAGTGGTTTTTCGCTTTTCTACTATTCACAGAATATAGAAAAAATCGTTCTACCGACAAAGGTCAAACGCTTTTCTTGGTTGATGAACCTGCATCAAACCTCCACTCAACAATGCAGGAAAAACTAACAGACAAGTTTGAGTCAATAGTTGATAAAAGTCATCTTATCTACACAACGCATAGCCAACACCTCATAAACCCAATGTGGCTTGAATCCACATTCATCGTTATTAATAAATCCATCAACTATGCTGACGAGATGCAGTCAGATACTAAGCAAACTGACATTGAAGTAACGGCATACAAGCAGTTTGCAGCTGAAAATCCAAACCAGAAGGATTACTTCCAGCCCATACTAGATGCCCTAGACTACAAGCCAAGTAGGCTGGAGCTTGTACCAAAGATACTTGTAGTTGAAGGAAAAAATGACTATTACACGCTTCGCTACATGCTAGAAGTTGTACTAAAAAAGAAGATGGACTACAGCTTGTATCCTGGAAACGGAGCAAAGGGCAATTCGCAAGTAATTTCTCTCTACACTGCATGGGCTAGAGATTTTAAGGTGCTGTTGGATGCAGACTCAGCTGGACAAAAAGCAAAAGAGTTTTACGAAGATAAGTTTGGCAATCTAGTGAAAGATAAGATATTCACACTCAGCGACATTGGGAGTACTTGGAAGAATAAGGCAATGGAGGAATTATTTACAGCTACAGAACAAATGAGTATTATCCAAACGCTTTACCCACGAAGAAATAAGTACTCTAAGGAATCATTCAATCTAGCGATACAGAATCTGCTATACAAAAAGACATTAATCGGTCTTAACCAATCCACCAAGGACAGATTCCAGAAGATTTATGACTTCTTTGAGAAATAGAGCTAGTGCTATAATGTGATTGACGAGTCAACCACGTTCAATAACAACGAAATCAATAAAGATTTTAGGCTGTAAAAGTCGTAGGTTGGTAATGCTAATTATTGGTGAGCTACAATTAATCCTCTATTGATTTCGGCAAAATAGGAAAGCGAAATCAATTATGAATAAACTGGTTGCAGAACACTTGCCACAAATACGTATGGACAGCCTGAAACGACAAGGCTTTTTGTCTGATGGCTATTGGCAATCGGACTATGAACGAGGCTCTGATGACCCGATGCAGATGCTCCCACAGAGCAGTAACGAGTTTCGTTATCTGCTGAAAGTATTCGGACATCGCAAGTTTCTTGAAGTGAACTGGATAATTGATAACCAACGTCAGTATCAAGAAATAAAATTAGTTAATAGTAGTATGAACTTCGGCAACTGTCGTTACTGGTTTCTTTGCTCAAGATGCTCTCGCAGATGTACTGTGCTCTACATATTCCAATACGACTTAGGCTGTAACTCATGCTTAAACGTCGCTTATGCGTCACAGAACAAAACAAAAAGAGCCGAACCAACAAACGACGAAGTAGATAAAAACAATAAAGCCCTGACCGAACTATGGCTAACGCTTTGGAAGAAGAACCGATTCTTTTACGACAACCGTCCGACAAAAGAGTATCTGCATTACCTGATTTCTGCACGTGAGCAATGGGTGTTGTCACTTGGTGACCCGACACGCAGTGCAGTTATGTATCAAGCTCATGACCCATTACTATTTAAGCCTCCACACCTAGCACTGCCTCGCTGAGATAGATTTCTACGGTTTTTCTTGTCGTCCGATGTTGCTCAAGTTAGTTTCAAGTTACAAAACTAACTAAAGGAGTCAACCAATGCCCCAACAAAACAAAGCAATAAATCATAACGCAGAAAATATCATTATTGATAAGCGTGTATTGAAGTCTGGTTTGCAAAAAGCCATACGGCAATGTGAGCCAGAGCAAGCTATGCGAATAACTAAATCGTTTCTGGAAGTAGATGCCAAGGATTGTTTGCGTCGCCTGCCAGTTATCACACTAGAAGATGTTATGTTGCACCCTGACATGGATAGACTCATAGACTTGTATCGGCAAAGTGGCAGAAAATCTTTTGTTCTATCTGATGAGGACAAAAACTTTGTTCTCCGATATGTCTGGCAACTTGCAAGTACTGAGTGGCGTGATAATTTTTGGAAGAATAATCCAGACGGTTCTGAATCGCCCGACTTAGAAAGACTAACTGAAAAACAGCAAGCACTCAGCAATGCCGTTGATTATCGTGCATCAGCAGGAGGCTTGCCCGAAGACCCTCCGATGATGCGATGGCAATTACGTGCATGGCAGAATCGCTGGACACACTGCGGCATGGATGTAAGTGACCTGTTTCAGTTTTTTCCAGATGCTCCGACTATTGATTGGAATGATATTGGTTACGCAAAAACAAAAGACATACCGTTAAACGCTTACGACTTCCACGTATTAGGCAGTACATTCAACCGACTGATAGCACAGAAGCGATACGTAAAAGATGCAGTTTCGGCAACGTACCCTGACAAGAGTGTGCAGTTTGTTGTTATGAACTTAGTTTGGCGTTATTGGGTTGCTGTGAACAAAAAGAAACAAATTACTCACGGACGCGTAATTGATTGGTTTGTAGATGATGGTGAAAAAAACGCTTTTCCAGAATCAGAACGTGAAAGTATGGATATGCTCTGGAAGATAATCAAAGATGACGTACAGTCATTGTCCGAGTGGGTTCGTGACAAGAAAGTAGTTCGTGATGGAACTCGCTAGTATACGCTCTTTTAATGTTACTGATGTATTTGATGTACTAGACGTTTCAGAAGAAACACGCAATGACTATAAACAACGTATAGGCCATTTTCTAGCCTTCCTAGACGACGAGCCTTTCACACCCTACACATTTATTAGCTACAAACGTAACCTTGCGGAAAACGTCGCTTATAGTGTCAGTACCAAAAATAAGTTTCTTACAACTGCACGTATCTTTTTACGAGAACTGCACCGTCGTGGTGTGTTGCCTGTTGACGTCACGGTAAATGTTAAAAGTTTCAGACAAAACAAAAAGCATCGTGTTGCAGGACTGAACGATAATGATATTGAAAAGCTGACTCATTATACGCAGTCACTGCCTTGCACTCCGCAGAACCTACGACTAAAAGCAATGCTTACACTACTTTTATTTCAAGGATTGCGTCAAATTGAAGTCGTAAGGTTAAATGTTGAAGATATAGACTTCGCTACCAACCGTGCGTATGTACTCGGTAAAGGGCGTGATGACAAAGAACACATAAATCTACATCCTGCTACGGTCATTGCGATACGTAGCTACCTAAAGGCGTACAAAAAAGCCAATGGAGCACTATTCACTCCCATTACTCGTAAACCTACTCAAAGGTTAACGACACGTGGATTACGTAAAATTATCCAGCAAGCAATGTGCAATGCAGAGATTCACAAAACCGTGCATGGTTTCAGGCACTATTACACTACGAAACTAATACATTCGTACAAGGGTGACTTGCTCAGAGTCGCTTGCTATACGAGGCATAGAAGTATTGAAATGTTGCAGGTTTATTTTGATGGCATTAATGAGCAGGAGGACTTACCAAAATACTATGCGGTTTTTGAGTCGGTAAATCTGAACTGACACGCCGATGTCATAAGTGCTAAAATTAAAGAGCTACAACCTTCGTTCGGAAAGTGCA
>JAUSMW010000137.1 GCA_030645815.1 Candidatus Saccharimonadota bacterium | reverse complement strand
TGATACACCATACCCAGCCCCGGATTTTTCATTAACCGACGAGGATGGCAAAACCCATAGCTTGAACGATTATGCTGGCGGTTGGTTAGTCCTATATTTTTATCCAAAAGATGACACACCGGGCTGTACGACTCAGGCTTGTAGTTTGCGCGATGCGCGCGACGATTTAACTGCCATAGGTGCGCAAGTTGTTGGTGTATCAAAAGATGACCTCAGCAGTCACGAGAAATTCAAAGCCAAACACACGCTGAACTTTACACTACTATCCGATCCTGATGCAGTAGTTATCAATGCATATGGTGCATGGGGCAAAAAGATGTTTGGCAAAGAGGGAATACTGCGAAAAACATTCATCATCGACCCGAACGGACAAGTCCAAAAAGTATTTGGTCGTGCTAATCCTATTGGTCACGGTGAAGCAGTAGTAGAAGCTCTCAAGAAATTACAAGATAATTAACGAGGTCGGCTTTTCGCTATAGAGCGAGCGTTTTTAACCAATAAATCGTCAATAGGCTGAAGATTAACTTTACCGTATTTTTTCTCGATTGCTTTTTCTATCAAAAAATCAGCTAGCCTAGGGTTTTTTGGCAGTAGTGATCCATGCAGGTATGAACCTATGACATTTTTGTAACGAGCACCTTCTGTGCCGTCTTCACCATTATTTCCATCACCTTTTACGACTGTACCTAGGCTAGCTTGGTTTTCGTCTAAGCGAGTCAAACCACTATGATTTTCATAACCAATAATTTCACCAAATTCATCGCTCTTTGCCACAATGTTTCCAATCAATCTTTTTGGTCCGCCGTAAGTTTCTAGTTTGAATATGCCGATTCCTTCAATCTTTTCGCCTGCATGTGTTTGAAAAAAGCGGCCGAATAGTTGATATAATCCACAAATCATCAGCATTGGAACTTCTGCATCAGCAAGTTTATGTAGACTCGGTCCAATCTTAATCAAATCATCTTTGATTTTGTCTTGTCCACTGTCCTGTCCGCCGCCGCCGACTATCAAATCAACATCCATTGGAAATTTAGCACCAGGGTGATGTTCTAGTAACTCAACCTTATAACCTCGCCACTCTAACCGTCGTTTGAGCGTCAGTGTATTTCCCCAATCACCATAAATATTCATTTCGCTAGGATATAGCTGCAATATACGAATGGTTTTCATAGTACACGCTCCAACTCCGCATAGTTTTGTAGTTCCTTGCGCAAGGTTAACATAGCAGTATAGCTACAAAAGATTCGTTTTGGTCGGCCAGTTTCGTTAATAAATGTGTCGAGTGCTTTTTTCAAATCTGTATCGACAAAATCATATTTTACTTTGTCGTATTGTAACCGCAATGCCATATCATAAGCTCGCATACCACTAACCATTCGCACGCCAGTTTCACGTAGACTGTCAAACTCGACATCCCACAACCACGACATATCGCGACCATCAGCGTAATTATCATTTATGGCAATCATTGTTGCTGCGTCAGTTGCCGAAAAAGATTTTAATCCCAATCGAAATCCACTAGGATTTTTTACTAATACCAGCTCTAACTCTTGACCATTTACTATCATTTTTTCACCGCGACCGAATGCTGGTTTAACGTTAGATAATGTTTCGATCAATTTTGTCTCATCAATTTTTGATTCCATAATTTCTCGTACCAGGCTAAGAGCCGCTGCAGCATTTAGAACATTGTATATGCCAGTAATATTTAGCTTTGTTGAAACTGCTTTTTTACCTAATAAAAATGTTGCTTCTCCGCTAGAAAATGCTTTTACCGTCACATCCGCACCAATGTTAATAGTAGGTTTTTTGACTTCACCACGCAGTTCGTCGTCTGAAGGGAATAGATGCCGTAGTTCAGGTTCTAAACCAAAGTAATTCGTATCAATATTTGAAAGCTTTTTACCAATTCCTAAAGTTTGGGGGTCTTCACGGTTGAGAACCACACCTTTTTTTGTAGCATTGGCAATCAACTGCAGCATTTTTGTTGTAGTGTCGATTTCACCAAAACGATCCAACTGGTCACGCATTACATTTATTAACAGGCTGTATGTTGGTGGAACTTCGCGCACGAAATGTACAGCATGTGCCTCGTCGAGTTCTAGCACTGCGATGTCCGCGTCTAATTTACCTTGTCTATCAACTTTATCTAGCAGTGCAGATATGACTCCACGTTTGAAATTACTGCCAGTTGGGTTTGTAAACACACTCAGACCCTGACTTTTTAGCAGTTCGGTGACCATTTTTGTAGTCGTTGTTTTGCCATTTGTGCCGCTGATAACCACAACACCGAGAGGCAATTGAGATAAAGTATGTGATAAAAAATCTTTGTCTAGCTTTTCAACAACCAAACCTGGCAAGGCGGACCCACCTCCGCGTAGCCGCGAGATATGTCGGACAGACTTACCCAATAACGTAGTATGTGTTTTTCGCATTACTACTATTATAGCCTAGCGTCAGTCAATTCGAGACCTTGTATACTCATCTATTTCCTCGACTGTAGGGAGGTATGGAGTTAATCTTGCTAGATAATCCGAATACTTTTTTGCAAACCGTTCAGTTTTTTCTGTAGTAAATACGTACGGAGCGCTGACCGATGTCGCAAAGTTGCGACTAGAGTCACAAAACTTTGTAGCGTGACCTATCGGGTGAGACCTAGCTCGACGTATTTTTGGTTCCATTTCTTCGCCATCAAAAGAGCTCACAGCTTGTACGCCCTCGACTACAATTAGTGGCATATTTCTCGCTAATAAACTTTCTGGGGTTTCCTCGGTGTCTTCGACACTGTCATGCAGGTGACAAGTAGCAACCACAATGGCGTTGTAGCCTAGGGCACTCGCGAGGGCTGCTACTTCATCGGTATGATGAAAGTATTCTCGATCCCCATACCGCTGCCCGGCATGCACTTCTAGTGCAATATTCCGTGCATCTGTAATTAGTTTTTCTGCGTTATATTTCATAACGTTTCCTTTCTGTTGTCTGAAAAGAAAAAATTGCGCCTTCTCCACAGACAACAATTAAAATTGTTGAACGTGAAGTAGCCGCAATGGACGGTTGCCTAGGCAACCCGCTGATCCTACTTACATTTTTATAATATACCATAGTATAGCATTTGTCAAATAAAGAAAAAGAGCCGTGCCCGAGGAGTTAGATTAAGGGGGGAGGTATCTAACTCACTCGGGGCACGGCTTCGCTATCTTGGCTTCCTAGCCCAGATGCGCAATAGCCTTGGGTTGGTCAATTCCTTTGGCTGCGCTTTCGAGAAAAATTGTAAATCGTTATGTAACGAATGCAAAGTTGCTCGGAAATGTCTTTTACCCCCAACCTCATTGTGTTGTAATGAAGTTCTATTTGCTAGAATACGACCATGTTGCTAAAAAGTCAATTATTCATCAATAATTAACATATCGCACTCTGATTCCAAAGTGTTACAATAGAGCATATGTTTATTGTGGGCTTATTAACTTGGTGGTATTCGGCAGGCTGGCAACGATTCGGCCAATTACTACTGGAAAAACTAGTTATTAGTGAAGATTTTTTTTCTATCGATATATTGCTGAGCACTCTCTTTGCACCGTTCAAGCAAATCTCTGCCAACTATGGCTCTGGTGGTACATTGCAGATGAAACTACAAGCTTGGTTTGATAAGTTATTCTCGCGCTTTATTGGTGCGATAATACGTATAGTACTAATTTTTATTGGTGCACTGTGGCTATTAATCCAAGTTATTGTCGACGCAATTTTGATGGTTATATGGCCATTGATACCACTACTGCCGTTGATTGGCTTGGGTGTATCGTTTGGAGGTTATCTACCATGACCGAGACAGTGACTTATAATTATCATTCACAAAGGGCGAATGATGCACGCGTGGCAAAAGCTTTTAGCAGGCCTATACGTTTTGCTCTAGTACTAGCAATGCTATTGTTGTTGATTATAGGATTGCTACTGATATTTATTTTGCGTTCTAGCAGCGGTTGGTTTGTAGCATCACTGACAGCAATACCTGCGTTGTTTTATGTCTGGTGGAGTTTATATCTAGGTGACATACCACCACGTAAAGCTTTTGCAATTGATGCACAATTAGAAGGTAATGTGCTAGGACTGTTACAAGCAAAGCCAACACCACAAGACATAGGTAAGGCCGTTTCAAAATCTAGTGGTGGACAGTTCTTTTCCGCACGGTTTGGGATAGGTCCAACTTTTCTAGGCGAGCTCGCCTCTAACGATATCAACCTGACACCACAAGTTTGGCAAACAGCTGTCTCTATAAAAGAACAGCAAAAATTAAACTATATATCTAGCGCCGTTTTAGTCGCAGCATTGGTCGAGACGCACCCTAGTATGCAGCAAGTTTTAAACCATCTACATCTAGAACAAAGTGATGTTGTTGCAGGTGTTACATGGTATCACCGTTTACAAGAACTAATAGCATTGCAAAAGAAACCAAAACGAACTGGTGGCGTGGGTAGAGACCTGGCTTTTGGTTATATGAATCTGATCAAAAGATTTGGCATAAATATTAGCGAACAGATTGCTCATGGTGGCTTGTTGTCCGTAGATATTGATTCGCACACAGGTGCACTAGACCAAATGATCAAGACCTTTAGCTCGAAAGGTAGGCAAAATATTGCATTGATTGGTCCAACTGGCGCAGGTAAAACTACATTAGTTCACGCTTTTGCTGAAAAGCTGTTAGATGGCGGTAGTAAGATAAATTCTAGTCTAAAATTTCGCCAAGTTATCATGTTAGATCCTAGTGCGTTGATATCTGCCGCACCTGGTCGCGGGCAAATAGAGGGCTTAATCAACCAAGTTCTGGTCGAAGCTTACAAGGCCAAAAATGTTATTGTTTGCCTAGACGATGCACATCTATTTTTCGAAGACGGAGTGGGCTCTGTCGATATTAGCAACATTTTATTACCAGTATTAGAGGGTGGTGGGCTACGTATCGTCCTCACGATGGATGAGCAAAAATATTTGCAGATATCACAGCGCAAACCGAGTCTCGCAAATGCGCTGAATCGTGTAGTTGTTGGCGAAGCTAGCAAGCCAGAGACTATTCGGGTCATGCAAGACCAATTAATCTTGACCGAGTTTAGCAGTAAAGTTACCTATACTTACCAGTCGTTATTAGAAGCATATAGATTGAGTGAACGTTATGTTCACGAGCTAGCCATGCCAGGACGTGCCTTTAAATTATTAGAATCTGCCGCCGGGTATTCTGACGGCGGGCTAGTCACTGCGCAGTCTGTACAAAATACGATTGAGCAAACTATGAATATCAAAGTTGGCGTCGCTAGTGGTCAAGACGAACGTGATAAATTGTTGAATCTCGAAAATAAAATACACGAACGTATGATTAACCAAACTCGTGCTGTATCAGTTGTCAGTGATGCGTTGCGACGCGCTAGAGCTGGTGTGCGAAATGAAAATCGTCCGATTGGTACGTTCCTATTTTTAGGTCCAACAGGTGTTGGTAAAACCGAACTATCCAAAGCATTAGCTGATGTGTATTTTGGCGGCGAAGATAAAATCGCACGTATAGATATGAACGAATACGTAAAAGCCGATGATGTATCGCGACTAATTGCTGACGGTGCTGATGACCCGAACTCACTAACGGCCCAAGTTATGAAGCAGCCATTTTCAGTGGTGTTGCTGGATGAAATCGAAAAAGCACATCCGAATGTTTTGACAACATTATTGCAGCTACTAGACGAAGGGATACTACGTGATATTAAAAACCGTGAAGTCAGTTTTCGCGATGCCATAATAATTGCTACATCAAATGCCGGTGCAGACCGCATACGTCAACATATCGAGGCAGGCGAGCAGCTAGAGCAGTTCGAAGACCAATTCACAAATGAATTGATTTCATCAAATCAATTTAAACCAGAGTTCCTCAACCGTTTTGATGAAATTGTCTTATTCCGTCCACTAGAAAAACAGGAATTATTGCAGGTGATTGATTTGATACTAAAGGGCGTTAATAAAAATATGGCACTGCAGAAAATTACCGTTACTGTTGATGATGACGCAAAACAACTGTTAGTTGAGCAAGGTTATGATCCACGCCTTGGTGCACGTCCAATGCGCCGTGTTGTCCAGCGTAGTGTTGAGAACTTGGTAGCTAAAACTATGCTAGGCGGTAATGTACAGCCTGGCAGTATAATCAATGTGACTCGTGCTGACATAGAAGCCGCAGGCAATCAACGCAAAGCTCCAACTAGTAATTTAGTTCCACCACAAGGATAGTATCAATCAGACGTATGTCCACAATAGACATATTCGGTACTTCCGTCTGGATGTAGTATATAGACACTATCACTGTAGCCATACGTTTCAATACTAAGCTCTTGTTGTCTTTCTCTAGCTTCTGCGATAGTCATTGCTAAGTCCTCAGTGACTATATCATGCGCTAATGGATAGGTCTTACTTGTATTAAAACCAAATACTGCCCAAAGCCCAATATAATTCGGAATATTTGGAACGTTTTCAATGTGCTCTGGTATCTCACCTTCAAATTCAAAACTACTTGATTGAAAAGTAGGTAGTATATCAAGCTGTGTCATAATTTAACAGTATTACCAATAATCTATGTTTGCAAGCATGAGTGTTTATCTATTTAGACAAAGGTAAATACTTTTTTGCTAGTTCTTCTGAGACTTCTTCGCCAATATATTCAAAACGTGGTTTTGATTCACCGTCTTTTTCTACGTCTTCAAAAAACATGTCATACGGACGAACTGTGATACGTGGTCCGGCTTTCACTCCTAGTGGAACATAAGCTACTAATTTTTCATTTGTCTCAGAATGCTTCGCAACACCAATAACTTGTACTAGCAGTCCAGAATGATGTAGGTAAATACCGCTTTTCAAATCATTACTCATTATCTATATTGTAACAGTAAATTAACCCTTAACCCCATGGTATAATACTACGGACGCGGGCGTCGTATAATGGCTAATATGCCTGCCTTCCAAGCAAGCGATGAGAGTTCGATTCTCTCCGCCCGCACCACATAGAATTTATAGAAAGGCAAAAATGAAAAACGTTCTAAGGCTCGAGTATCTACTACTAGCGATTGTCACAGCAACCATTTTTGTAGCTCAAGGCTTTCAATGGTACTGGTTGGTAATATTTTTCTTTGTATTTGATATTAGTATGATTGGATATGTAATCAACAAAGAAATTGGGGCAATTACCTACAACTCGGTTCATAGTGTTGTTGGGCCTATTGTTCTGATACTTGCCTATATCTTGTGGGCACAAAATATATTCCTATTCATAGCACTATTATGGTTCTTTCACATCGCAGTCGACAGAACATTCGGCTTTGGACTAAAGCATTTCGAAGGCTTTCACCACACTCACTTGGGAAAAATTGGCAAAGCTGCCAAATAACCCTATAATATACAAACGCGCCCTGGTAGCTCAGCTGGATAGAGCAGGAGACTTCTAAGCTCAAGGTCGTAGGTTCGAATCCTACCCGGGGCACCAATTTAAAACAATCATTCCATAGTGAATGATTGTTTTAAATTGGAGATTCACGAAGTGAATCCGAACCGTTAAGGTTCGATAATCAAATCGACGCGCAGGAATTTATTCCTAGCATCGATGCAGATAAGTAGCGTAAGCGTTCATCCTACCCGGAATATTTTCTAAATTATATCCATCGGCGTGAATCGCCTAACCTCTTCCTGATCATGTTCAATAGTTTCGCTCCAACTACTCAGCGGTCTGGCAAATGTTAATTTAGCACCATTTTCGTCTTTGTAAATAACCAGAGGCTCCTCAGTTGCTTCACTAATAACCACATCAATGACCTCGTATATAGAATTTTCGTCTTTGAAGTGCGAATAGCGTGAACCTATGACAACTTTAGCTTTTGCTGCCTCTAATATCTCTTTTAGTTCGTCTGGTGATTTGTGCCCCATATTACCCTCCAAATCTAGTACGTTTTTGTTGCTCGATTGATTCCTCGGTCAGTATACGGTTTGTCCGTATGATGTCCGCAATGATTGCTAATGCGAATGATAAAAATGAAGCCGAAACAAGTATCATGCCAACAATCAGTGATTGCAAATGCTGACCGTGCGAGTTGATTGATAAAAAGTACAAATAACGCAGGAAAGGCACGAGACCTAATATCAAAAGGATAACCCCACTAGTCAGAAATATAGTGTAGGGTTTGTACATTAGGTAGGCGCGGGTTATTGCTGTACCGCTCTCGAACACGTGTTGCCACATACTACTAAACAAACGAGATTCACGAGTTTTTTTATTAGTAGTAATCGGTATAGACGTAATTGCTAGACGTTTGTTACCCGCTTGTATGATGGTCTCCATGCAATAACTAAACCGAGTTATGATGTTCAAACGGTATAATGATTCGCGTGAATACGCACGGAAGCCACTAGCAGCGTCTGGTAAATCTGTACCAGCTGCTTTGTTAACAACCCAACTACCAAAGCGTTGCAGTATTTTTTTTAGTGGTGAAAAATGAGCTATCTTTGCTGTTTGACGATCTGCAACAACAATCTCGGCCTTGCCCTTGATAATAGGTTGTACTAAATCAGTTATTTTCTCACTAGGGTATTGATTATCACCATCAGTATTGACCAAAATGTCAGCACCAAGCTCGAGTGCTTTGTCCATACCATCCCGAAACGACCTGGCGAGTCCCATATTTGTTCTGTGCAGTACAAAATCTTTGACTCCATGTTCACGAGCGATTTTTACAGTGTTGTCTGTTGAGCCATCATCTATAATAACAACAACGATTTCATCTATACCATCAATTTTTTTGGGAATATCTTGCAGCACAGAAGCCAGAGTCTGTTCTTCGTTTAGGCAGGGAATTTGTACAACTAATTTCATTACAATATATTATACTAGAGTAATGACTAAAATAGACCACACCAAACTGAAAGCAACACCAGAAAACGAGGATTTTCATCATAAATATACCGAAGAAGGTTCTGGCTTAGTAGGCTCGAAATTATTAGACGGATATTTCACAGCAGTAAAATCATTAGTTGATGAAGCCGATCTAAAAACTGGTAAAGCACTAGAAATCGGCTGCGGAGCTGGATTTTCAACAAAACGACTAAATAAAATGTTAGCTAGCGGCGTAGAGCTAGAAGCTTCTGAATACGTTGAACAATTATTACCTGATGCTCGGAAGCTAAACCCTGGTATGCGTATCACTGCAGAGAGTGTGTATGAGCTAAAAAGAAAAGATGAATCACTAGACCTCGTATTTTTGTTAGAGGTTCTAGAGCATCTAGATTATCCAGAAGCGGCATTAAAGGAAATATCACGAGTTGTAAAACCGGGTGGATATCTAATTCTGGGTGTGCCGCGTGAGCCATTGTGGCGAGGACTCAATATGGCACGACTAAAATACCTAAAGGATTTTGGTAATACAACTGGGCATTTAAATCACTGGTCAAAGAAAAATCTCGTCAAACATGTTAGCGAAAATTTTCACGATGTTATAGAAGTTCGCTCACCATTGCCATGGACACTTGTGCTGGCTCGTAAACCAAAGTAACTATGAATAAAAAACTAATCAACTATTTTCAATTATTTCTCACAATAGTTTTAGTAGTATTTATTATTTCAAAGGCAGGTGACTTTCTAGAGCGCGTAGATTGGCAGGCCGTTTTAAATAGCTGGCCATTTATTTTGATATCAGCGGCACTATTTGTGTGTGGATATATAATCTTGGCCAATCACTGGCTGGCAGTGTGTCGGATCATAGAACCAAAGGCGAGTAGTAAGCAAACATTAGCCTTTTTTGCATCGCAACCATACAAATATTTACCAACGAGCATATTTACTTTTTCATCGCGCGCAACATTTGCAGCAAAGTTTGGTTTGGGTATAAAACAAAGTACGCAGGCTCAGGTAATAGAGAATTTTAATTTGATTAGCTCGGCAATTGTATCGGGTGGTTTATTGCTATTATTTAGATTTAATTTTTGGTATGGAGTTGTGGCTTTAGCCATAATTACTATTGCTTGTATCGTAATTTGGCACCAGCGTTCAGTCAAAATACCTTTTATAAAATATAATCTTGACCTACAAAAATGGCTAAAATCATTATCAATCGTAACCTTAGGTTGGTTGATTATTGGTTTTGGATTTTTTGTTATGACGGTTGGTATAGAAGGTAGATTCGAGCCAATTTTAGCAGTTGCCGCTAGCGACCTCGCGACAGGATTAGGTATATTGGCTGTATTTGCTCCGGGTGGCATAGGTGTGCGAGAATTGGTATTTCATTACCTATCGTTTGCTAGTGGTACCATTTTAATCTGGCGACTAACAACCTTTATGGTCGATATAGTTATAGGCATATGGGCTGGTTGGACTATTTCGCGTCGGCAATAATTTTGCGCATTTTTGTTTCAAACAATGTTTTATCAAATCGTTTCGATCGTTGGACTAGTGTGTTGTAGCTAAATTCTGTTGTTTCGAATTTTTCTATTGCTGCAATCAAACTCTCGACTGTTTGTTGTTTAAAAAATATTCCAGTTACGTTTTCTTCGACTATATCTAACGCACCACCTTTTTCATAGGCAACAATTGGTAGTCCTGCCGCCATAGCTTCAACTGCGGCTATGCCAAAATCTTCTTCGTTTGGAAATAGGAATCCTTTTGCGCTGTGAGCTAACGTAACTAGTTCGTCATCACTCACGCGTCCTGTAAATGTGATACTTGGTCCAGCGATTTTCTTTAATCTCTCAGTATCAGGACCACTACCAATTACCAGTAACGGAATGTTTAATTTGTTGCAAGCTTTAATAGCTAGGTCAAAGCGTTTATAGGGGACATGACGACCCCACAATATATACCCATTGCGATTGGGGTTATTTTTACCAATAAATCTCTTTGTATCTACGGGCGGATGAACGACAACAGCATCACGTCCATAATATTTTTTGATTCGTTTTTTGGTTACCTCGGAATTGGCTATGAAGAAATCAATATCTTTTATAGATTTTAAATCCTTTTTCCTCATCCAACAGACAAATACAGGAATGAATGGACGAATTATTGGTGTCAAAAAGCCAAAATTAAATTCACGTTTAAATTCGTCGTAGTGACTCCAGTAATAGCGGATAGGCGTATGACAATAACAAATGTGTAGAGCATTAGGATTTTTGCGTACAGATTTTGCCTCGGCGCTAGAACTAGAAATGATTAGATCATATTCACTAAGGTCTAGCTTGCGAAAGGTGAACGATCGAAGCACCGGCCACAACACATGTTTATAACGAACAAAACTAGGTAATATTTTTTGCAAATAAGTTGTACGGACATCTTTATCAACAAATTCAGGTAGTTTTTTTGCATCGTATACACTGGTATAAATAGGTGCATCTGGATAAAGTTTGGAAAGCTCTAATACAACCGGCTCGGCACCACCCATACTAGTTAGCCAGTCGTGAACTATAGCAACTTTTAGTTTTGTCATAAAGCTATTTTAGCAGTAATCAAATTATTTAGGTTCCACCATTGCAGGTTTTTATGCTGGAAACAGTATACGAGTATTGATAAAATCCGTACCAATAACCTGCAGGCGTGGTGATATTACCACAATAGTAGCCTTCAGACGAGCTCCAAACAGGTTCTCTAAACCCAAGATTTCTATATGAAGTTGATGTTTGAGGGCCAGTTTCAACGGCTAGCCAAGCACTGAGAACATAATTTGTACCATCACTAATATATTTGTAACAACGTGTGTATGTACTTGTTCTAGGTCCATCGCTTTGTGGTAACGAGTTAACGAAGCTTGGTACTACACCCGGCACCCAATCACTGGTATGAGTGCTTGCATCGTTGCAGTTTGCATCAGATAAAGCAAACCCATTCGATAACCCTCCAGTTGTAGGGTAACTTCCTTTTTCAGAATAATATGACTCAACAATACGAGCAACAGCCCTAATATCAGACAATCGCTTTGCATCACGAGCCCTCTGCTGTATTCCGTTATAGGCTGTTATCACGAGTGCTGCTAATATGCCAATAATCACGATAACAATCAATAATTCAACAATCGTGAAACCGCTTTTGTTTTTCATACTGATTTCAGTATAAAGAAAATAGATTTAAATGTAAAAATTACTATACAGAACTATTATTACTTTGCGCCGTCTTTTTTGATGACAACCCATATTGTCTTAAATAGAATCTTTATATCTAACCAAAAACTCCAGTTTTGTGCATAGTAGCTCTCTAGCTCTATTCGCTGTTCAAAACTCAGATCACTACGACCAGATACTTGCCACAAACCAGTTACACCGGATTTTACAGAGTGCAGTAAGGCTCCGCGTCCGCGTGTTAGTTTCATTTCTTGTGGCAAAATAGGTCGTGGTCCGACTAGCGACAAATCACCCTTTAGCACATTAAAGAACTGTGGTAGTTCATCTAGTGAAGTGTTACGTAAAAATTTACCAAAACCAGTGATGCGTGGATCATTTTTTACTTTACGATGCAACTCATATTCACGAGCTAAATCTTCACGGCCCATTGCTCGAAACTCTATAGCTGCATCACGTTTGCCATATTTCGGATTCATAGACCGGAACTTGTATAACGTGAACTTTTCAGAATAGCGACTCAGTCTTGCGCTCTTGTATAGTGCAGGTCCTGGGTTGAATATTTTTTGCAGTATAACAAGTATTAGTAAAATGGGCGACAAAATAATTAATAGAGGAACAGTGATTACTAAATCAAAAACCTGTTTGACAATTTCACCCCAGCCAATCAATGCAGTCTGCGATACAGAAATCATTGGGTAACCTAGGAATAGGTCGACTGTATTTTTACCAGAATAAAACTCACTTTTACCAGGTATGAAATTATAATCTATATGATGCGTTTGTGCCGCTCGTAAAATTGCTTGGTTTTTAGAGTCATCACCATACAGATCAGTCTGAATAATAGCTGTGATATGTAGAGATTTTATCACTGCCAGCGCTCGTTCGATTGAATTGTAATGTGCTATGTCCAGGTTACTGGGGATAAACTTTTTTGGTCCTGCTAGTGCTGAAATGTGATAACCGCTATTAGTAGTATGCGAAAGCTCCTTTACAATATCGTGTGCAGTGTTATTTGCACCAATAATCAACAGTCGGTGCGCACCAACACCATTTCTAAACAAAATACCCCTAACTGTGTGTATTACAAAACGACTAACAACTAATAGTACGAATGATGCAATAAATGCATAGACAGCTACCAAGCGTGCTGGAAACACATGCTGACCTGATAAAAATTCATAACCAATGATTAGCAGTATGCCGATAAAAGAGCCGATGAAAAGCTTTATTGTTTCGCTGGCGCGCTTGTTGCGGATATTTCGGTCATACAAGCCAAGGGCTGCGAGAGTTATTATCCAAAGTGGTGCGATAGACAAAAAGGTCAAGATATAATCTTCGGCTGCTATTTGTTCTACCAAGGGCCGATGGTCTAGTTGTACGCGCAAAACATAGGCAACAAGAAATGCAATCGCCAATACAAACAGGTCGGCTAATATCAGAAATAGGCTATAAAAAACGTTGTTTCTCACTCGCATGGGCTTTATTATTGTATCATTAAAGAGTGAAAAGTTTAGATAGACTAACCTTTGTAGCTGCCTCAGTATTATTACTCGTTTTTGGACTGGTAGTATTCCATGCGCCCCTGTCTGTTTTCTTTTCACAGTTTTTACCTGAAAGTATAATCAAAGCTTGGAAAGAAATTTTATTAATCCTGGTAGTACCTCTAGTTGTTTTTTTATTGCAACGCGCAGATTTGTTAAAAAAACTTAGTCGAGACTTGTTGTTACAGGTAATTGCAGCCTATATTTTGT
This sequence comes from Candidatus Saccharimonadota bacterium, assembly GCA_030645815.1. GTDB lineage: Bacteria > Patescibacteriota > Saccharimonadia > Saccharimonadales > Saccharimonadaceae > JACPYF01. The sequence goes on along the minus strand of JAUSMW010000137.1, from coordinate 28,020 downwards.
TACACATTCTGTTAGTTCTTTTGATTGATACAAATCAATATCAAAAACTAGCCGGCCTCGCGATAGACCTACGTTATATAGTATTTTTTGTTCTGGTTTATGCAATTATCATACTGGCACCAAGCCTACGCGCGTTGTTCCTAAAGGTAGGAGCCGTGGCAGCTGGTTTGTCATTGAGCTTTGCAGCACTACAAGCAACCGTTTTACCACATGATATTTTAAAATATCTTGGTTATTCAAAGGATACTATTGAACCTTATTTGACCGTTGATAAAAACAACGATTACATTCGTATAAACGGCACCTTTCGTGGCCCGAACCCGTTGGGTGCGTATGCAGTTATCTTTCTCAGTCTAGTACTTTCGTTTTTCTTAAAAAGAAAACAGACCTTTATGAAACATAAATGGCAGACTGCGCTTTTTGTATTGTTTGCTCTATTAGCACTTTGGGCCAGCTATTCACGTAGCGCATTACTTGCGCTGGGTGTTAGCATAGTTGTGATTTTATCGTTGGTTTTTGTAAAAAATATAAAGCTTCGATACTGGTTTGTATTATTAATAATTGCTGCAACCTTGGCTGCTAGTGCAATCAGTATGCGAGACTCTTCGTTCATACAAAATGTTGTACTGCACAACAATCCTAATGGTGGTAGTAGTGTAGATTCGAATGACGGTCATATCACGTCACTAGAAAATGGTGTTGAGCAAGTTATTTTGCATCCGTATGGCTCTGGCATAGGTTCGGCTGGTTCTGCATCTTTAAAATCAGACTATCCAAATATAGTTGAGAATCAATATCTTTTCATAGCTCACGAAACTGGCTGGCTAGGCCTAGGTCTATTCATAGTAATATGTGAAATAATATTATGGCGCCTATATCAAACCCGGCGAGACTGGCTGAGTCTAGGGGTTTTTGCAAGTGGTATAGGGCTGCTGGTAATCGGCTTGCTACTACCTGTTTTGGCAGATGACAGTATCAGTTTAATTTGGTTTGGTTTAGCTGCAGTTGCGCTAGCTTCACATTACAAAGTAGGTAAAAAATGAGTCGACCAACAAAAAAACAAACTGAGCTACTAGAATATCTAAAGGGGTTTATTTCTTCTACCGGCTATGGTCCAAGTTATCGTGAAATACAACGCGCACTTGGCTACAAGTCAGTCTCTACAGTCGCCACACATATAGATGGGTTGGTCAAAGCGGGCAGATTGCGTAAAAGGGATCGCTCTGCTCGGTCAATAGAAATAGTCGAGACTCAAAAACTCACACTTGAACAAGAAAAGTGGATTTTGAAAAAAACCGAAGAGTTAGGATTTGAAAAAGCGAAAAGCGCCCTTAACTCTTATGTAATACCTCATGATTGATGTAAAGTAGTAATATGGACAAACCCGAGATACCCGGCGGTACGATACACAAACTACCAGCAGATTTGCAAAAGGCATTAGCTGCTCACCCCGCGGCACTTGTACTGTGGAGCGACATTACACCACTAGCACGTAACGAGTGGATTTGTTGGGTTGAAGGTGCCAAATTGATTGAAACTCGAGATCGCCGGGTTGAGAGAGTTCACAAGGAACTAATAGAAGGCAAGCGCCGACCATGCTGCTGGCCCGGATGTATACACCGTGAACGTAACGGCAAATAAAATACATCATGGCGTTTAATCACTACGCAAAGATAAAGAGAATTATCGACCAAGAGCCAGCTGGCTGGATAATCAGACGGATAGATGAGCCAACCAGTGCAAAAAACTTTAGAGGCGAAGTAGTGAATTTTACTCACTACTATCGTATTTATGACGCTGCTGACCAACCTATAAAATACTGCAAATTTCAGCAAATTGAACGGTTGGCCAAGGCACTCGAAGTGTCTGTTGAGGATTTGCCAGTGACGACTTAGATTGGGAGGTCTCGGATTTCACAGAATTTAGGCACAAAATGTTCGAACTGATTTGATATGCCCAATACTTCACATAGACTAGCGATTACTAAGCCATGTGTAACCCAAACTTGCTCTTTCGGGGGATTATCCAAGATAAATTTAGCAGCTTTCAAGGCAATTGGAGTGTGCTGTTGATTAGCAATTGCCTCTTTGAGTTCGGGATAGGGTAGTTTGGTATCAACTTCATTTAAGATTTCATACTTAGTTATATCGATAAAACCTGCTTCGCTAGCTGTTTCTTGTGAACGTAACATCTTGGATACTGCAGCCGGTGTTCTGGTAGGGGTAATGCTGTATATAGATTGCAACTCAAGACCCATATTCTGTGCAATTTGTCGACCCTCGGGCATAAGCGGTGCATCAGCATGCCCAAAGGCGGGTGTGCCGTAATTATTGCGATTATTTGCTTCAGATAGACTATGGCGAACTACTAGTGTAGACATAAAAATAAAATACCACATAAAGTGATATTCGTCAAAAGCAATCCCCAACTAACTGAACTTTGCAGTATTAAGATTAGAGACCTTGTTTTTGTTCTAGTCGGTCCTCTATACGTACAACTGCACCAAGCGGTTGTTCGTGAAATTTGACTGATAATCCATCGATTTTCAATCCCAACTCAGGGTTTATAGCTTTGCCCATTCCTTTTCGATTAAATGGCAAGTCACTATGACGTTTGGCAAATTTTTCGACATCACCTATAACTACCAATTCCGCGTGTTCCAACCCTTCGGGGTATGGCGAGCCGTCTTTCGGAGCCGGAAGCTCCAAATAAGGTACGACCCATCCAGCAGCACTTAACGGTTCGTCTAATTCAAAAGTTGCAATTGGTCGTCCAGCAACTTCAACTTCACCAATCATATTTGCCAGCGAACCAAGGCTTCTGAACACATCTTTGTAGCGGTCCATTGTCTCCACTCTGTAGCAAATATGGTCCATCATAGCTAACTCGCTACGTTGTATACCTGAATCCTCCAAACCCTTACTGGTCTTGGCAATGAAAGCTTCATAATCTCCCAGTATTTCTATCATAATCTAACTATAACAAAAAAAGACTTTCTAAAAAGTCTTTAATAGTGCTTATGCCTGGCTCTCCATAGTAGAGGAAGTTAGAATTTTGATTTTAAATAAGGAGAGAAGTAAGAACCAAACTTATCTTGGATTGACTTAATTTGCCAATCAGTAGCCTTAATTATTTTCCGACAACTCGGAGTGAGACACCTACATTCGAAGTTATCAAAAGTTGTTTGACTGAAGGCATAATCCCATCCAATTTCTTCACCTTCTTCTATATCTCTTATTGCAATAATTGTTATCGTATCTAAAAATCCAGCATTTGGTTCACATGAATGATTAATCGTTGCTGTTAATTCTAAATCTTCAGGAGTAGGTGCTAGGGCAAAATCATCACTAATATCAAGGTATACATTATCTACTACATAATTTAATAGCTTATTGTATTCAGATGCTTGAGATTTTGGTAACACAATGCCGCCCGTAACACGAATAACCTCTCCTTTTTTTATTGACTCGACTGCAAAAACGCCAGTCGCGCAAATTGGTGATTCTCTAACTTCTGTTTTAGGGGATAGCCAGCGATGGGACCAGCGTTGGTGGAAATTGTCACTCATATTCATTACGAGTATACCCCAAAATAAAAAAAGAGGCATGCTAGCTCTTTTAAATAGTGCTTATGCTTGGCTCCAACTAGTGGATATACTTCTAAATTATAGACCTGTATCGAATAGTATTTTATTCACCGAATCTTTTATACTAAAGTATTCAGGAATAATTTTTTCTAAACGATGATTAGATCTATGAGCAATAGAGTACCATTCGCGCATTTCTTTTTTACCAAACTCTTGCAGGCGTATGCCTCTTTTTTCATCTTGTACCAGTTTATTATTTCCTTTATTTTGGAGAGCCACTTTTTGTCTATGCTTATGCCGTTTAACTGTCTCTTCAAAACTGACATCAAAGTAAAAAATATAATTTTCTCCTGAATGATTAGCAAAAATATCTTCTAACACTTCGCCATATGCTTTAACGCTTAGTATCCCTTCGAGAATTACATCATAGCCATCATTGAGTGCAGTCAGCACATCATTCCTGATCATCTTGTGGATAGTGTCAGAGTTTGGTTTTTCACCACCCCCTGGGGGGTTAAAAATAAACCTATAGTAATCTTGCTCGATCAAGGCAGTTCGATGCCTAGCACTATCAAATAGTATTTTTGAAGTTGTCGTCTTGCCAGACCCCGATGGTCCTCGCAAAACAATAAGTTTGGTTTGTCTCATTTGGTCATTATAACAAAACAAAAAAGACTTCCTAAGAAGTCCTAACAGTGCTTATGCTTGGCTCCAACTAGTGGATGTACTTCATAACTTTATACCATTAGTTCAGCAAGATGATATCCTGCAACAGTCTGCCTTACCAAAGGATGTTTTCTATTTAGTCCAGTAATTCCCACTATTGCTGCATCTAGGCCGAATTTATCTATATCCTGATGAACTTCAATAGCCTGTGGGTCGTCGGGACTATCAAAACGAAAACCGCCAACAATTGCCATATTAATGTTTGCTGGTATATCTCCATCTTCAATTGCTAGAATTGCTGGCCGTAACAATCTATCTTTTGCGCTCAATTTTCTCTTCGGATCTCTGCCGACGCGCTTTGGCTCGTCTTTTAGATATGGATTTATAAAACGACGTAATATTTTTTCAACAAAAGCTTTTTGCTGAGCTTCACTTATAGAAGGATAGTGTTGTACTATAACTGAACTCACTTCTGTCATTAAGCCACTTACCAAAGCCTGAATACTAGTGTCTGTCATTGCTTCACCAATTGTTTCATAGCCTTTCAAGTATCCCCAATAAGCTGCAGCTGCATGAGCGCCATTCAGCGTAAAGAGTTTTTGAGCCAATACAGCATCTAAATCGTCGACTAGCTCGATTCCAGGTATAGGAGGCATCTCCTCTTTAAGGGCTGATTTATCAATTGCTAGTTGGAAATAGTCCTCAGTTATTACAGCAAGCGGGTGATCAATATCACTCTTCGTATTAGGCACTATTCTATCAACGGCACAGTTAGGGAAGCTAACTTTGCTAAGTACAAGTTTACGGGATTCATCATCAGGAAGTGCGGCAAGTATGTGGTCGCGTAGGGTTTCTGTGTTGCGCTCCATGTTTTCACATGCAATAACCACTACATGCAATTCGTCCATAGGTCTTTGTCTGAGACGTTCCATCAGTCCCTTTGCAATAGTAGGCGCCACTCTCGGAAGTATATTTGCACCAACTGCTGTAGTTATTATATCTGCATTCACTATACTGGTAACCATCGCTTCTTCATCAAGTGATGAGATCGCCTCTATGCCCTCAACGTACTCTTCTTTAGAACCATCAAGTGAAACTACTTGAACTGGGTAGCCACCTTCATTGTTCATATCCTCGATTAATTGTTCGTTTACATCAGCGAATGTTAGATGCAACCCAGCGTCGCTCATTACCTCGCCAACTAAAGCACGCCCTATGTTACCACCACCTATTTGAAGTGCTTCGCCTGTTTTCATCTATTTAATAATAACAAAAAAAGAGGATAATACCTCTTTTAATAATGCTTATGCTTGGCTCCGGGGACTGGATTCGAACCAGCGACCTAAACGTTAACAGCGTCCCGCTCTACCACTGAGCTACCCCGGAATATATTTGTCAAACTCCTGCCATTATACTGATAGGCTACTGATTAGGTCAATGGTGTTTAAGGAGAATATTTATAAACCACAGCCCAATCAACAAGCAAGTGTCCACTATTATTGCCGTAGCCTTTTGTTTCAGTCTGCAATTGCCAACGCTGCGGCTTATTAAATACTTGGTTTGTCGATGAGCCAATCAACACATCATCTAGGTAATAATTTCGCTTGCCTGGCAGCCATTCCTGGGTATATGTATGCCATTGCTTTACGTCAATCGACTTGTAGATTATATCTTCTTGACCTTTGCAACCATAGTGAGCAGCAACCTTTACTTTGTTGTCATCAAGAGGCATTTCTGGAAAATCACTCTCGGCGCATTGCCAATCGATATCATTTTCTGGCCACAGTAACCAAGCAATGTAGTATTCATTCATGGACGTGTCGCTGTCGAGTTTAAAACGAGCCGAGTATCGACCATATGTTTGATATTGTGATGTGCCATCAATCACAGGTGACGGGTTAGCTCCAGCGGGTTGACCATCTACTGAATGCAAATAAAAGTCCAGATTACCATCATGCACACTCAAGACTTTGTCTGACCTATACGGCCGTTTTTGATATGTATCTAAGTATGTTTTTGGATATGTCACCCATTTTGTTCCATTTGCGCCAGTGTAGACAATCTTTCCAGCGTTACTATCGCTGCCCATAGCTCCAATGGCCGCATCGACAGTAAAATCATCTGCAAAAATTTGTTTCCATCCAGGTAAATCTCCAGCAGGCATTGTTGTTACTTGGTTTACGTCTTTTTGTGGAGTTTTTGTAACAGTTTTTACTTGCTTTGCCACAGGCACTGGCTTTTTATTTGCGCTAGTATAATAGTCCGCACCAGCATAGCCAGCCGTTAAGCCAGCAACAAGACAGACAAGTACATATAGCGAAATCAAGATATATTTTCGTTTTTTAAACATGAGCACTATTAGTATGACTATTTTTTATGTAATGTACAACAAAACATTAGCATATATAATGAGCATATGCCCATAAATAACCACAGGCGAGATAGTCATCCGTATAATCACTACAGACATCGACATTATTCGCAGTCATCAAAAAGCAAAAAGCCGTGGATATTTATAATTATTATCCTCTCGCTATTGGCTATTGTCACATATTTATATGTGCAGCCAATTGGTGGTGTATCACCTCAATATAAAGCTTTAACAATTCCTTTGCCTACTAAAACAGCCATAAATTGGCCAGCCAATAGCCAAGCAGCAATTGGTTCGGTTGATGACGGGTTACTGACTGCAAAATCAAACCAGGTTTCAAAGCCAACAGCATCTACTGCAAAACTAGTAACAGCTATGACAGTGCTCGATAAAAAGCCACTACAACTAGGACAAAAAGGTCCGACGATTACTCTGACCCAGAATGATGTTGATATTTACAATCAGTATTTTGCAAAAGACGGCTCTCTGGCCCAAGTCAAAGTAGGCGAGCAGCTCACACAGTATCAATTGTTACAGGGTATGATGCTGCCTAGCGCTAATAATTACGCGGACACCCTGGCTATATGGACATTCGGTAGTCTAGAAAAATACCAACTGGCAGCTCAGAAATATGTCAACAAACTTGGGTTGAAAAATACCACCGTAGGCAAAGATGCTAGCGGTTTTGATCCTAGTACAACTAGTACAGCGGAAGATTTAACAAAACTTGCAGTTAAAGCCATGAAAAATAAAACACTAGCAGAAATTGTAAATCAGTCGCAAGTTGATTTACCGGTAGCAGGTGTCAAAGATAATACAAACTGGTTACTAGGTGCTGACGGTGTAGTGGGTATAAAAACTGGCCACACAACCGAAGCAGGTGGTGTATATGTATTTGCTAGTAAATATGATTACGACAAATCACACAGCGCCATGATAGTTGGTGCAGTTCAGGGTGAACCAACTGTTATCAATGCTATTCATGAATCTAGACCATTGATTAGCCAGGCAAAAAATAATTACAAATTATCAAGAGTAGTTAAAAAGGGTCAAATCGTAGCTACTTATCATAGCCCCTGGGGTAAGAGCATCAATGCTATTGCGGTAAATGACGTGTATGTTCTGCAATGGAAGTCTAAAAAAATAAAACCACAAATTGAACTGCGCGAAATTATGACTCCAACAAACAAAGGAACAAAAGCTGGCACCATAACAGTAGGTAATATATCAACAGATATTATCTTGCAAAGCTCACTCACAAACCCTGATTGGCAATATAGAATTTTTAGATATTTCTAAGTTCTAACAAATACTATATATAATAGTAATTATAGAAAGGCTTTCATAGTATGAATACAGGTACCAAGAAAAAGGCAATTATTTCAGTAACAGTGATTGGCGCAACAGCTCTACTAATTGTTGGTGCGGTAATCGTCAAGGGCCAGGTAAAAACAGAAACATCAACCGCAACCACATCTACAACGACCCCTGCAACTAAATCAACCAATGATTCATCAACCACCAGCTCTAATAATTACAAAGATGGTACATACAGTGCGGACGGCTCATACTCTTCACCAGACGGCACACAAAAAATAGGCCTCACCATAACAATTGCCGATGGCACCGTAACAGCAACTAGTGCTGATAACAAAGCAAATGGTTTAGATAGTGCTCAGTATGAAGACCAATTCATCTCTAGCTATAAAAACCAAATTGTTGGAAAAAAAGTGAGTAGTCTCAAAGGAACAGTAAGTGGCGATTCGCTGACTTTGATTGGTTTTGAAGATGCACTAGCGCAGATTCAAAATCAGGCAAAAGTGTAATGTCTGACTGGAAGTTCGAGGCTATCGGAACTGTATGGACAATCTCTACACCAACTGAAATCTCAAAAAATATACAACAAAAAGTCACCAGCAAAATACGAGTATTTGATAAAAACTATTCAAGATTTAGGTCAGATAGCTTAGTTACCCAAATATCAAAAAAGCCAGACAATTATAAACTGCCACAAGATGCTAAGCCCATGCTAGATTTTTACAAAAAACTGTACGACATAACCGACGGGCTAGTTACACCATTAATTGGCAAAACAATCGAGCAAGCTGGCTATGATGCCAACTACTCATTTCAACCTGGCAAACTAACATCACCGCCTAGCTGGAACCAGTCTGTAGATTATAACTTTCCCAATATAACAATTAAAAAACCAGTACTGTTAGATTTTGGTGCAGCCGGAAAAGGTTATTTAGTCGATATTGTTGGGGAGATTCTACGTACATCGAGTATCAATAACTTTGTTATAAATGCAGGGGGAGATATTTTGGTGCACGGTAAGCCTCAGGCTGTTTTGCTGGAAAATCCTGACGACAACTCCTTAATTCTGGGTAGTACAGTTATCCAAAATGCTGCATTCTGTGGCAGTGGGATATCAAAGCGTAATTGGGGAAAATACCATCATGTCATTGATCCCAAAAAATTAATCTCACCTACAAACATAAAGTCTGTCTGGGTGCAGGCAGAATCTACGATGTTAGCCGATGGACTGGCAACAGCCCTGATGTTTGTTGATGCGAACAAACTGAGGAAGTATTTTGGGTTCGAATATGCGATGATAGTTGGTGAAGACATAAAACTTTCACAAAATTTTAACGCAGAATTTTTTAGGACATAAATGTTTCAAAAGCTAGACGACATCATAAATTCGACAACTATGTATAGGATAGTTTTATATAGCCTACTGTGGCTAATAATGGTTGCGTTGATATTTAGCATACTGGGTGTTTTAGATTATTCACCATTAGCTATGGCCGGCTCTCTGGCTGTTGTGTTGACAGTAGGGTTTGTGACGAACATGGGATTGGCAAAATTATATGGCGTCGAACCGAACTTTGAATCAGGACTGATAACAACACTCATATTATTTTTTGTTTTAGTTATACCAACAAACACTAGCCAATGGCTTGCGCTTTGTATTGCAACATTTATTGCGATAGCATCTAAATATGTGCTGACATGGCATGGTTCACATATATTTAACCCAGCTGCACTAGGAGCTGTGGTTGTTGGGCTGAGCGGTATTGGTTTTTCTGCTTGGTGGATAGGCACACCAGTTATGCTGCCGTTTGTGGCCATTGCCGGTCTACTGATATTACGAAAGACACGACGCTTTGGATTGTTTTTTAGTTTTATTATTCCATGCCTAGCGCTATTAATCTGGCACGGCAGTAGTCTATATAGTTTGATATTTTCATTTCCATTAATATTTTTTGCAACCGTTATGTTGACTGAACCGGCAACCATACCCAATACAAATAAAAGGCGAATAGTATATGGCTTGCTAGTCGCAGCAATAGTTGGTTTGGGGCTATCAACATATTCATCACCACAATTTGCGCTGTTAGTTGGTAACCTATTGGCATTTGCTGTTAGTTTTCGTGTCAGCACAAAACTCAAACTATTGTCAAAAACGGAGCTTGCACCAAACATATATAATTTCACATTTAGTCCAAATAGAAAGCTGACATTTTTGCCAGGACAATATATGGATTGGACTTTACCATCAGTAAAATTTAACAGTAGGGGCAATCGTCGAACATTTACTATCGCGAGCAGCCCAGGTAAAGACAAAATTAATATTGGCGTTAGGTTCTATGAACCCAGCAGTGCGTTTAAGCAAAAATTAATCGACATGAAGCCAGGCGACACAATGTTTGGCGGTAGAGTCGCTGGAGATTTTATAATGCCACGCGATACAACCAAAAAATTAATTTTTGTGGCCGGAGGTATAGGTATTACTCCATTCGTTTCAATGTTGTCATCTATGTATGAAACTAAAACCAAGCGAGACATTACATTATTTTATTTTGTAAACAACGAACAGGATTTTGTATATAAAGATGTCATAGAAAATGCACAGCAGTACGGTCTCAAACTAGTACCTATGGTTGGTCCAAAAGCAAGCCTGAGCGACAAAGTCCTACAAAAACATATTCCTGATTACAAAGATTATGAATACTATTTATCAGGCCCACCAGCTATGGTGAGGATTTATAAAAAATCTCTCAAAAAACTATCTGTTAAAAAGATTCACACAGACTATTTTTCTGGTTACTGAGCTGCTCATCCTTTAAGCTTTTTCTAAATGAGAGTATATTAAGGTTAGTACATGAGGATATTAGTTATAGAAGACGAACACCGTATTGCACGCGCAATCAAAGAAGGTTTGGAACAAGAAACCTATGCTGTTGATTTGGAGTTTGACGGTGAAGACGGCTACAATGCGGCTGCTAACGAAGAGTACGACTTGATAGTAATGGACATCATGTTGCCAAATATGGACGGTTATACAATTTGCAAAAAACTGCGTGATGATGGCAATCATACACCAGTCATTATGCTCACTGCAAAAGACCAGGCTCGTGATATTGTAAAAGGCCTCAATAGTGGTGCAGATGATTATTTATCAAAACCTTTTAGTTTCGAAGTATTTTTGGCTCGAGTGCGCGCACTACTGCGACGTCCACATGAAACAGTAGGTGAGGATATTCAGGTTGCAGACTTGTCGCTGAACCCAAATTCTAAAACTGTCAAACGTGCAAATAAAACCATACAACTATCTAGCAAAGAATATGCATTGTTAGAATATATGATGCGAAATTCTGGAAAGATACTGAGCAAGAACAATATCATTACACATGTCTGGGATTTTGATGCCGACATTTTACCTAACACAGTCGAGGTTTTTATAAATTATTTGCGTGCGAAAATTGATAAACCGCACAAGGTAAAACTTATCCAAACGGTGCGAGGGTTTGGATATAAAATAGAAGCCTAAGGATGGATAAGAATCAAAAAAACACAATAGATTTTTTACGCTCATCAACAGCTAGACTAGCGGTTACCTATTTAGCAATTATAATGTTGATGAGCATCGCCTTTTCAATGGTGCTATATAATATCAGCAATAACCAGCTACATCGTCAAACGCCAGTTCCTGCTTTGATAGATCAAAATATAGGTTATGAGTTTCAAAATAACCTTACGCCTAGACAGGCAATAAAAAACTTTTTGGCCACACGGGCAGACGAAGCTAGGGTGGAACTTATTTGGAATCTTATTTTACTCAATATCTCTGTGGGCATTTTAGGTGCAGGCGTCAGTTATTATCTAGCTAGGAAAAGCTTAGAGCCAATCGAAGCTGTGATGGCTAGCAAGGATCGTTTTATATCCGACGCTTCGCACGAACTACGTACGCCCCTCACTAGTCTACAAACAACAAACGAGGTTGCGTTGCGAAACCCAAATCTAACTATCAAACAAGCCAAAGAATTAATTGGCGAAAACGTTAATGAAACAAAACGTCTCAAATATCTCACAGATGGCTTGCTCGGATTGTTAAAAGAAAACCAGAATGGTGCTGCTATGAAAGAAGTGTCATTACAAAATATTGTGAGCGATACGATGAATCAAGTAGTAGTAAATGCCCAAAAACGCAAAATTACGGTTGATGATAAAGTACCAAAAATATTGTTTAGCACTGACCCAAATTACCTGTTGCAAATCCTCACTATCTTGTTGGAAAATGCTATAAAGTACAGTCCGAGCAAAAGCACAGTCACTATCGACGCCAAAAAAACTAACTCAAAAATTACCATCAATATTAAAGACGAAGGTGTTGGTATCAAGGCAGCTGATTTACCGCACATTTTCGATAGGTTTTATCGTGCTGAAAATTCTAGGTCTAGTACGAAAGTACAAGGCTACGGCCTCGGTCTCTCTATTGCAAAAAGACTAATCGACGAATTGGGAGGAAGTATTTCGGTCAAGAGTAAAATATCAAAAGGATCAACTTTTACGATAAAATTACCACTATCTAAATAATATTAACTAGTTCTAATAAACCGTATTGCCCAGGTCGCTGGGATAGCTAATAATGCACCAAAAATCAAAACTTGTTTGTCAGGTAATATAAATGTTAAACAAAACAAAATTAGCGGATAGCCAAACCAAGCTATCGCGCTGACAACTTGCATTGCGTAAATGTATTCCAAGGTCGGTTCGCGAGCAGCATTTTTATAATAACGACTAGCTAGCGGTGTAGTGTATAAGGCCTGCCCAATGCCTGACAATAAATTAATTCCCGCAACTTGTGAAACAGTTTGGGTGAGCAGTCGCAAAAAGTTTGTGGCCGACATTATTAACGAACCTTGTTTCAAATAATGAGCTTCCCCTTTTTTACCTTCTCTCCAACCGACCCAAAGCGAAATGATAATTGCTGATATCACGACAATTGCACTTAATATTCCTACCCCAGCATACGAGGGTATGATTATGAATATCAATAAAGGCCACACCAATGCACCAACAGAATCATCTATTGTTGAGCCCGCATTAGCAATCAAATCTGGTAATATTTTCCTTATATTTAATTTAGACAAATCTGCTTTGGGCCATAATGCTACATCATTTGCATCTAACATCGGTACGCAGGCTAATAAAATGATTGTAATTGAGATAAAGTATGCCCAATTCATACCATACAGCTGTGCAACAATTCCACCAATTGCCGGTGCAACTCCCATACACATCAGAAATAATGCATTCGTGAGGCCTATATTTTTACCTGCTTCTTTACCATTTGTGACGGCAGTGAAATTTAAACGAAGCGCAAACCAATACAATGCACCCATTGCTTTAAAAAATACAGCCGCTACTATCAGCCAACTATACAAAGGCAATAAAGCCAAAGATACCATTAATCCAATTAGCATAATTACGCCCAAGGCTGTGAACAAATTTGTGCCTACTTTGTGTATGACTCGCATGACTGGATATAGTATTACTAACCACACCAAACCTTCGGCTATAAACACTAAAAATATTTGGTCCAGAGAATAGCCAATCTTTAATAAATAAATAGGAACAAGCACGGCAACAAATGCTGTCGCAGTGGCGCGTAGACTGTTTGTCCAATATAGCGCGGTCATTTCCTTGATACGATGCATGTGAAAATGATGGTGAACAGGATTGGAATAAATCATATAAGCACAAGTATAACAGTTCCATTGTTTAGTTGGTGCCTAGTGAGTTATTATTGTAACTAATGCGTCTACTCAGCAAACTCGTTAGAAATAACACACTCGCAATACTATTAATTGCCGCAGTGATTATTGGTTTTGGTATATCGTATGGCAGCGGTGTTTTTACAGAGCTCAAAAAAGACGAAGGCGGCCTGAGTGTAGAAAATTCTCAAAGTTTAAAGGCCAGTCGCTACATTAAAAATAACTTTGGTGGTGAGAGCAAGCAGATTTTAATTTTGGTAAAGAGTCCCGACCAAAATGTAGACTCTACCGAGTTTAAAAATACATTCAACAGTGTCATTAAACGATTTGAAAAAAATGGTGCAACCATCACTAGCTATTACAATACTGGCGCAACAGATTTTAAATCATCTGACTCACGTTCAACCTATGCCTTGGCTGAATTTAAAAACAAGTCCGATGACGATACTTACAAATTTATACAAGACCAACCACTGCAATACGGCAACACAGAGGTTCGTTTTGGAGGAACTTTAGTTGCAACTAGACAAATATCTCATCAAATAGAACAAGATTTAGTAAGGGCAGAGCTGATTTCGTTACCAATTTTATTGATATTGTTAATCATCATATTTCGTTCAGTCACTGCTGCAATCTTGCCAGTGCTACTAGGAATAGTTGCGGTTATTGGCGGTACTAGCGTTGTTCGTTTGATTGCGCACTATATAGATATAGACCAATATGCAATCAACGTCATCACAGTTCTGGGTCTAGGCCTCTCGATAGACTATTCGCTATTGATGGTCAGTCGCTTTCGCGAAGAACTACACGAACATAACAAATACGATGCAATTAATCGTACGATTAGGTCCAGCGGACGAACTATTTTATTTAGTGGCTTGACCGTTATGATTTGTTTGTTTGGTTTAACACTTTTTCCGATTAGCTTTCTACGTTCAGTAGGGGTAGGTGGTATTGCAGCATTGGCATTTGCTATCATTGCAGCACTCACAATATTGCCAAGTTTGTTGCTGCTGATTGGCGATAATATAAATCGAGGCACATTAAATCGTGGTCAACGCAAAGCACTAGAAAAAAAACAATCGGGTCGTTGGTATGGTTTGGGTCATCGCATATTGAAATATCCATATGTCAGTATACTCGTCGCTGTGCTAATCGTTTTGATTACTGCACTGCCACTAGCTCACGTCAAAATAAAATCCTCCGGTATTGATTATCGTGCACTACCTCGTGGTAGCAGTTCGCGCGAGGTGAGTAAAAGCCTGAGTGAAGATTTTCATAACAAGACACCTTCGCTACAAATTGTGTATATACACGATGGCAATATTAACAATGCCGGTGGTATCAAAGACGTATATCAGCTAACGCAATATCTCAAAAACCTGCCAGGCGTTACGACTGTTCAAGGGCTTGCCGAAAACCCAGCAATTGATTTAGATTCCGGAACCTATCAGGCTTTATATAGTAACAGCAGTCATCCACCACAAATGGCACAGCTAGAAAAACAATATCTAAATAACAACACGACATATATAAAAGTATTCACTAACGATGGTCCAACCACACAAGCAATTCAGGATATGGTCAAAATTATACGAGACCACAAACCCCAGAACGGACGCATATTAGTAGATGGTAGCGCAGCGGTTGAATATGATATTCGGGATAGCGTAGCAAGACAAGCTCCAATCGCATTAGGTCTAGTTGTTATTGCCATCATGGTTCTGCTCAGTATATTACTTCGTTCGGTTATCATTCCATTGCAGGCTTTGGTTATTAATAGCTTTTCACTATTAGCTGCATTTGGTATTTTGGTATGGATTTTCCAGGATGGATATTTAACTAATATTGGTTGGTTTATGCAAACGGGTAGTCTAGATCTGACAATTTTGATTTTGATTTTTGCAATTACATTTGGGCTTAGCATGGATTATGCAACTTTTTATTACAGCAGAGTTGGGGAAGAGTTTGATCGAACCGGCAAAACCGAAAAAGCAATTTTAGACGGTCTCGCGCTAACTGGTCCGGTCATCACGCAAGCTGCAATACTATTATTTGTAGTAGTTATCGCATTTGCAACCAGTAATATAGCACTACTGCAACAAGTCGGATTAGGCTTGGCGCTAGCTGTGTTGATAGATGCATTTATTGTTCGTATAGTTTTAGTCCCCGCAGTTATGAAGATATTTGGTCGTGCAAATTGGTACGCACCAAAATTTCTAAAAAAGATAAGGATTAGTCATGACTAAACAATTATTTAGCAAAACGCTCAATACGTGGTTATCGTCACCAGGTAAAAAAACTATTGGCTCAATGTTAGATATTTTTGATGAAAAAAGTTTTGCCTTTATATTTTTGGTATTGATGATATTTCCTGCAGCTCCATTGCCAACTGGGGGATTAGTACATGTCTTTGAAGTTATTGTTATATTACTATCGTTGCAGCTAATTATCGGACGAGGCGAGTTATGGCTACCACAAAAATTGAAACGAGTTGAGCTAGATTCAGTTACCCGTAAAAAAGTTTTGCCGTTCCTAGAGCGTCGTGTTAAATTTTTTGAAAAATTTGCTAAACCACGACTTGCCAGCACTATTGGTAAAAAATGGTTTCGTGTTCAACTAGGCATCTTTATCACACTCTTTACATTAGGTGCATTTTTCGCTCCACCATTCACAGGACTCGATACACTACCGAGCCTAGGGGTAGTACTAATAGCGATTGGCGTTATCTTGGACGACATCATTCCTATAATCGCTGGATATATCGTAGGCTTTGCTGGTTTGGCAGTCGCCTTTATATTAGGTGCCGGAATTGTCGCTGGTATTCAAGCTTTATTTTAAGTATGTAAACTGCTATACTTTGTATAATGTCACAGAGTAAAAAGAATGATGCACCTAGTGCGCTGTATGTAAAAAATCTCAAAAAAACATATAACGAAGGCAAGGTAAAAGCACTCAAAGGAATTAACCTTGAAATCAAAGAAGGTCAGTTTTTTGGCTTACTGGGTCCGAACGGTGCAGGTAAATCAACACTCATTCACACTATTATGGGTCTAGTCACACCGACTAGCGGTAGCGCCAGTGTTTTTGGTGCTGATGTTGTTGATGATTACCAATTAGCTCGCACTCATGCAGGTTATTCGCCGCAAGATATTAATTTAGACTGGTTTTTGACAGTCGAACAAACACTTGATTTTCATGGTGGCTATTACGGTATGACCAAAAAAGAGCGTGCGAAACGTACTGATGAATTGTTAAAAGTTTTTTCACTAACTGAAAAGAAAAAATCGAGAGCTATGTTTCTATCCGGTGGTATGAAACGTCGAACAGTTATTGCACGCGCGCTGATGCATCGACCAAAATTCTTGATTCTAGACGAGCCTACAGCTGGTGTTGATGTTGAGCTGCGTCGTGATCTGTGGAAGTATGCCAAAAAGATTAACGAGCAAGGTACGACAATTTTACTAACCACACACTATATCGAAGAAGCCGAAGAGCTGTGTGATCAAATTGCTCTTATCAACGACGGCAAGATTTTAAAAGTTGGAACAGTCAGTGAACTCAAAAAAGCTTACAAAGTTAAAACTCTCGAAGAAGTCTATCTAAAAGCCACCGGCGACAAACAGGAGTCACCAGTATGAGTCGTGGTGAATGGATAGGTTTTTATAGTTTACTGCGACGTGAATGTTATCGTTTCCTTTCGATTCCTCGTCAGACGGTAGCCGGCCCACTGCTAGAAACTTTTCTATATATTAGTGTGTTTGGCGCAGCGCTCGGTTCACGTATAGATCAAATTCATGGTGTTAGTTATGTTGTCTTTATTATTCCAGGATTATTACTGATGAGTATGATTATGAACAGCTATGCCAATAACAGCTCTAGTCTATTTCAGCAAAAAATGATGCACGCTATCGATGACCAATTAGCATCACCAGTTTCAAACTATAGTTTGCTGGTAGCATATACAGTAGCTGGTCTACTAAGGGCACTCATTATCGTTAGTATTGCTTTTGCGACCGCCAGTCTCATGGTTCATTTGCCAATGGAACATCTATGGATATTTGTGTTAGGACTAACGCTTAGTGGATTATTCTTTGCGTCAATTGGCGTGCTCGTTGGTTTGATCAGTACCACCTTTGATCAAATTAGCTCATATCAAACATTTATCTTGCAACCTCTTATCTTTTTGGGCGGCGTATTTTATTCAGTTGCTTTACTGCCAGAACCTTTCAAAACACTGACTCATTTTGACCCAATTTTTTATATGATCAACACGGTGCGTTACGGTATGCTTGGTCAGTCTGATGTGGATCCATATTTATCACTACTAGCAATTACAGCGGCCACCATCGCAATAATTATTATAAACGCTCGTTTGTTCAAGCGCGGCTACAAACTACGTAGCTAAATATATCTGGTATAATTAACTCCTAACATGGATGAGCAGATAGCAAAACTAATTGATAACTATCAGCCGACTGAAGCATCAGTCGAAATCGTCAAGCGTGTGCCAAAAGTATTCTTAGTAGGTATAGCGGCGGCGGGAAAAAATACGATATTGAAAAAAGTTTTAGAATCAGATAAATATTACGAACTAGTAACGTATACAACTCGACCACTTCGTAGTAACAATGGTTTGGCAGAAAAAAATGGTGGCGAATATAATTTCGTTAGCAAAGAGCGTGCAATCGAAATGTTACAAAATCATGAATTCGTCGAAGCAAAGTGGATACATCGTCAGAACCTATATGGTACTGTTGCAAACGAATTTCAACAGGCGGGTGACGCTGGCAAGGTCGCCATTGCCGATATCGATGTTCACGGTGTCGAAGAATATATGAAACTAGCACCCGACACAACTAAATCAATTTTTATATTGCCACCAGACTTTGATACATGGCAGCAACGTTTTAAATCTCGTTACGAAGGTAGACTAGGTGAAGGTGAATTTCAAAACCGCATGTTTACTGCAGCACAAGAAATCGAACACGTTCTGAGCAAACACTACTATGCAATTGTTATCAACGATGATCTAGATGACGTAGTAGAGCAAATCCAATCTATCGCAGATGGCGAACAACAATCTGATTTTGCATGGCAACGTGGCTCACGTGTTGCACACGAATTGTTAGACGCTATGCGTTCTAGCACTCATTGACCACGAGCGCCAATTCGACTATAATTACAGGCATGACAGACAGACAAGTAGCTATTTTGGCGAGTATCATCGAACAGTATGCAGAAGTTGCAGTACCAGTAGGTAGTGTGACATTGGCAAAGCTTTTTAATGTATCTAGTGCGACCATTCGTGCAGAGATGGTAAAGCTAGAGGAAATGGGTTTGATTGCTCAACCACACACTAGTGCTGGACGTGTACCAACAGACAAAGGCTACCGCTACTATGTAAACGGTATCACCGAGGCCAACGAAGCTCCTGTTTCAGACCGCAGTACTCGTGCTATCGAAGCCCGTGCATCAACACACGGTGACCGTGCTGACCAAGCTATTCGTTCGGCAGTAGACAGCCTGGCTGATTTGACTCATAACCTAGGTATCGCAACTATTGGCGACCAGCTATACCTCAGTGGTATGGGAAATCTATTTTCGCAGCCAGAATTCATGCACGGTGACCAATCACAAAACGTTGCACGTTTGCTCGACAACCTAGAGCCTTGGCTACGCGAAGCCGCACCAAATGAACCGTTAAACGTATTTATCGGAACCGAAAACCCAATTGGCAAAAACGCCGAGGCAACACTAATCATCAGCCGTTTCCGTTCACCATATAGTGATAATAGCTATATCGGCATACTAGGTCCGACTCGTCAGAGCTACGGCAAGGTCATGGGGCTGGTCCGTCACGCGGGAGCAATGTTAGAGGAAATTTTGTAAATGCCAAAGTCAAAGAAACAAGCTGAATTAGAAGAAAAGTTAATCGATGCAATCGCAGATTTGCAGCGGACTCGTGCGGATTTCGAAAACTTTCGCCGTCGCAGCGAAATAGACAAAGCTTCTGCACGTAGCGCGGGTCAAACTAGTGCAATCTTGAAACTACTACCAGTCATCGATAACATCGAACGCGCAGTCGGTCATATGCCACCAGAACTAGCTGACGACAAATGGGCACAAGGCGTAGCAGGACTTTCAAAAAATCTCGACAAATCTCTGAGCGATTTGAACCTAAAACGTATCGACGCAAAACCAGGTACACCATTCAACCCCGACCTACACGAAGCCATCCAATTCGACGATAGTGAGGGCGAACACGAAGTTATTGCCGAAGAGCTACAATCTGGTTACCTACTAGGCGAAACCCCAATCCGCCACGCGATGGTAAAAGTTACGAAGAAGTAGAAATGCGTTCCTACAGGAAGATACTAATAACAGACTTCAAAAAACTCACGGATAAAGTAGAGAGTATTGTTGATTACAGCGAAAATTTGGTAACTGAAGAAAAAGATTATGATATAAAAAAACATTTTAAAGGTAGCATGCTTTTTCATAAATCTGGAGCAAGATATTCACTAGAGAGTTTCAATGACTATCAAGATGCAATGGCTATTGAAAATGTTAATGATATATATGTATGGAATTTAGATATTAATATTGTACAAGTTAATAAAAATCGACAATATGAGAAGCTAAAGGATATAGACATACAATTTAGTGTGGATGCGTATAATAGGGGTATTGAGGTAGCAGTCTATCATTTAAAATTTTCTGAAGCAAAAAAGGTAATAGACGAAATTGCGAAAATACTTGATGCAAAATACTTTACTGAAATAGAACTAGACCCTGACGAAGAATTAACAAAAAAATTAGTAAAAAAAAGAGAAAATTCTATCGAAAAAATTATTACTATTTTTAATAAACTGCCTGAATATCAGGCTCGCATTACTAAAGAACTATCAAGTGAAAAAGATGTTCAGAATTTTTTATATCCAATACTCAAGTCTCATTTTTCCGGCTTACAAGAAGAAGACTATTTACAGAAGGTTGCGGGCTCTGCATCCAAACCCGATTTTGGAATTGATGATTTAGGAATAGCGATTGAGGTTAAATATACTTCAAAATCTAAGAGTTTGAAAAAAATTGCAGATGAGATAGCCATCGACTCGAGAAAATATTTTGGTAAGACATCACCATATTGTGCACTTTTAGTACTTATATATAATGGCTCTCAAGAGCCAACACCAGCAAATTATATTCAAGACCTCATAGCAGTTGATGTGATAGAATCTGTTAATATAACTCCAAAAATTTTGCCAAGACAATAAGTTCGAAGTACCTTATAATAGTAGTACTATAGTTTCTCAATCGCCATAAACACACTCGGTACAATATGTACAAAACTAGCTAACATATTGTCAGTAGGCTTTTCGTTACTATAAATAGGTATATTGCGTGAAAACGCTACACCCATTTCAAATGCTGCGCTGGTGCCGACATAACCGTTTGGGCAGTGGAGCCACATGAAATCTGACTGGTACAATGCAGTCAGGTGATGTTTTTCAATTTCCATCACAGACAGATTTCTCTCGGCAATGTCGCGGACGAATTCTGTTTGATTGTCGATTAAATCTAAACGGTGTGGTGATAATATCTGCACGCCATTTGTGGCGAGTTCGCGATACAGCCGTTGCAGGGTTTCAAAGTCGCGGTGATACGAACCAGACAACACGCATCGCAGTACCATAACTAGAACTGATTTTTACTATAATATTGCGTTAGTTCGACAAAGCTGACTTTGCCCAATCCAACCCGTCGTTCAGTTTCGAAACTATCGTATTTTTTATCTAGTTTATCTACTTCATCTTGCGTTAGCCACGCATTTCGGCCACCTTCAAATTCCTGCAACATTTCACCAGTTGGATCAACACCATGTAGCACATGAAATATTTTGTCCTCTAATAACTTATCGGTTTCTTTTTCTACGACATGTTCATGATACACGCCCCGATATGTTAAATCTGCAGATAGTCCAGTTTCCTCTAACAGCTCACGCTGCCCAGCCTCGATAATTGTTTCGCCCCAGCGGATTTTGCCTCCTGCAAATCCCCAAAATCCATAATAGGGATGTTTCAGCCGCTCTTGCACCAATAATTTCTGTTCGCCATCAATAGTTTTTTCGATTACTAAAATCACTGCAGATTTTGGCTGACGCTCGATAGTATTTTGATCAGTATCTAGTTTGTTGGCATATTCTTTGCCGCTAGTTGTTAGTTTGTATTGGCCACGGTCAATCTTTTCGATATAACCAATATCTACCAAACGTTGTACGTGGAATTTGAAATGATCACCATCTAAACCTGTTGGTTTTTGTAGTTCAGAAAAACTGGCATGCGGAACAAATAACAATTCTCGCAAAATATGAGTTTGAATTTGGTGAACATTCGCCTCGTGTGACATATCTACAGGGTAACGATAAATTGACAGTTTGTCTATGGAAGGCAACTACCATAAATTAGGTCAGTAATTGCTAATGCTTTATAATAATTAACTAAATATGGGTGTGATTGAAAACTACAAGAATGAACGAGGGTTCACAATAGTAGAATTACTAATAGTTATCGTAATTATTGGAATTTTGGCAGCCCTAGTTATCGTTGCATATACTGGCATAACCCAACGTGCAAAAAACACTCAAACCACTAGTACGGCTGTAGCTTGGCTAAAAATATTAACTAACTACAAGACAGAAAATGGCTCATGGCCAGCTAGTGGTGTATGTCTGGGGTCTGGATATTTGTGGGGCGTAAATGAGGCTGTGTCTGGTACTGGTCAATGTCGAGACGACGGAGCTTCAGTAGTATTAAATAGTAACGCAGGTTTTAATAACGGCATGAGCAAGTATGCAAACGGTACCTTGCCTACGCCGGCATTTGTTACAGCAGCAAACGGGGCTGCGCCTTGGAAGCGTGGAATCTCATACTTTCAAGGAGGTGGTGGTTTACTGAGGCTAGACGTCACCATGGCTGGTCAAGACACTTGTCCGGCTATTAGTAATACTACTGTTACAAAAAATGATTACACTAACGGTAACTCTGTATGTATGTACACAATAGGTAATGTAACTGACACAAATTAGCTAATATTGATTTTTATCGAAGAACTTCTAACACACCTGATGCAAAATTTCTAACTCTTGACCGTATATGAGATTGAGTATTATTACTAACTAAACCGTGTGCATCAAGATCTTCCAAGGCATCTTGTCTTTCAACATAAGTCATATGGTCAGCAGCCTTTTGCCCCAAGGCATTTAGTGTTAAATCTAAACGTGTTACTCCTCTAACAATATCTGGATCTGTAGCAACTTCTCGACAACTATCACCAGCTTGAATTGATATATCGGATCTAACAATTCTTCCAGGTCTATCTCCGCTCATGATTACAAGTTTTGTCATAATAAATTCCTTTAATATAATTTTAACACTAGATTTGCTAAAGAATCAAAAAGTTTATTTGAGAGCTGCGCTGCCCAGGTTCAGTAAATGTTTTTGTCGGTATTCGTTGAAGGCTTTGTGATTTGTGCCGTGTTTTTTGATAAACGCGCTAATACGTTCACTGCCAATATAGTGTGGCAACATGACGTATGTTGCACCATGACGATACAAGGCCACGGCTTCTTCGTAATTGTCAGCATGACAAACAACAATAGTCCGTGGGCTAACACGGCGTACATATTTGATTAGTTGTTCGTTCGAGCTAAAGTTTGTCATAGTACTGACTATTAACTGGGCATGCTTTATACCAATTTCGCGCAACAATTCGATGTCAGTTGCATCGCCGTATATAAATGGCAAGCGTTGACGTTCGAGAGATTCTATAACCTCTGGGTTATAGTCGATGATGACATATTTTTTGTGCATTTGTTTAAAGGTTTTGACAAACTCTTCACCGCCTTTTTTGTATCCAAACAAAATCAGTGAGTGGGTAGTTGTTTGTTTGATATCTTCCTCGCGGTTAATGCGCTCTTTGAAAAACTCAAATCGTTGCTCGAGCTTTAGCAGTATTTGATTGTCATATTGCATCAGGTAGGTCGAGACAGTAATTGTAATAATCGCTACCAATGTCACAATAGCGGCCAAATCGCTACTAACCAGACCTGCAGTTTGTGCTAGTAATATCAATATAATCGAGAACTCACTAATTTGTGACAGGTTGATACCAGCTTTGAAACTAGTTCGTTTGGTGTAACCAAATAGACCCAAGCCAACCATAACAGATAGTGGTTTCAGGAATATAACTACAGCCGATAGGAATATTGCTGGTGCTATGCCCGCGGCTAGGTTGGCAACATTCAAGCTCTGGCCCAATGTGATAAAGAACAGCACGATAAAGAAATCTCGCAGTGGTTTCAGGCGCGAAGCCATTTCTTGGCTATATGGCAGACCAGCCAAACTCACACCGGCAAACAACGCACCGACTTCGATAGAGAACCCAGAAAGTTCGAACAATGTTGCGACGCCAAATCC
Source organism: Candidatus Saccharimonadota bacterium (assembly GCA_030645815.1). Taxonomy (GTDB): domain Bacteria; phylum Patescibacteriota; class Saccharimonadia; order Saccharimonadales; family Saccharimonadaceae; genus JACPYF01. The sequence continues at coordinate 3,855 of JAUSMW010000137.1, read as the reverse complement.
CCAGGCAATAGTGAATAGGAATAGTAACTCTTGGCTACTAGCAAAAACCTTGCTGAGCCGCGGTAGTATTTTCGATGTAACAAGGTATAGTACGGCAGCTAGTATGATACCTTTTATAACTAAAAATCCTAACTCGCCTGTGGTAAAGCCATTTTTGCCTGCAGCAATAAATAGCAGTGCGAAAGTAGCTACTAGGTCATCTAGTAGCAATACACCAATGGCTATCTGACCATGCAGGCGAGTTTGCTCTTTTTTGTCAGTCAAAACTTTGACGATGATAATAGTAGAGCTAAAGAACAAGCACAGACCAACCAGCATTGCCTCGGTAAAGTTAAAGCCAAATGATTGTGTGATGAAAAAGCCAACACTGCCGACTACCACTAGTTCTGACAGAGCAACCAGTCCTACAACTTTACCTAGTTTTTTGAAAACCCCAGCGTTCAAGCCCATGCCAATAATAAATAGCAGTAGGGTGATACCTATACTAGAGAAAACTTCGAACGATTCGTTGCCTTTGGAAACCAATCCTAAAAATGAAGGCCCGATAATCAGACCAGTCAGTATGTAACCTAGTATCAATGGCTGTTTCAAAAACCTGACAATCATAGATACAAATGTAACTAGAACGATGATGAGACTGAGCTGAGCAAATAAATCTATACTATGCATTTTGTGTTTTGTATTTTACCCTCTTATGCTTAAAGTATAACAGAAGTCTAACTGTAGTCATATATGTAAAAGATGTATACTATAACCATGAGCAATTTTGCAATTGATATTGATGATTTGAGCGTGCAAAATAAACAAAAGATATTGTTAGGTTCAGTCTCGTTTAGGATTGAGCGTGGTGCTATTATAGGCTTGCTAGGCCCTAGTGGTGCTGGCAAAACTACATTACTACGAACAATTATGGGTATACAAATACAAACTGCTGGCAAAGTCAAAGTTTTAGGTAGAAATGCAGGTGATAAAGCCAATCGTTCACGAATCGGCTATGTCACCCAAGCTCCATCAGTCTATAGCGACCTGACTGTTGCGCAAAACTTGTCGTATTTCGCTACGTTGATTGGTGTAGATAAAAAAGCAGTTACAGCTGCTATCAAAAAAGTGCATTTGCAGGGTAAAGATAAACAACTAGTTGCAACATTATCAGGCGGCGAGCGAACTCGGGTGTCGTTGGCAGTTGCATTATTGGGCGACCCAGAACTACTGGTTTTGGACGAGCCGACAGTTGGGCTAGACCCAATATTGCGACGTGATTTATGGAAACTATTTAGTGAAATGGCAAGGGGCGGAAAGACATTAATAATATCTAGTCACGTGATGGACGAAGCGGAACACTGCGAGCAGTTATTGTTGGTTCGTGATGGTGTGTTGTTGTGGAACGAAAATAAAGACAAACTATTAAATACTACCAAGAAAACTAATGTCGAAGATGCGTTCATAAAATTGATGGAGGATGAAAAATGATTTTTCATCTCAAAGCAACATTTTCGACAGCAAAACGTATATTGCAGCAATTATCACATGATCACCGGACACTGGGGCTGATATTTGTGGTGCCATGTTTGTTGATGGGGTTATTATCCTGGTTATATGTAGATAATGCTCAGCAATTCAAAGCAATTGCCCCACCACTAATTGCAATATTCCCAATGATTATCATGTTTTTGATAACCTCAATCGCCACACTGCGTGAACGAACAACTGGCACGCTAGAACGAATACTAACCATGCCGATTGCAAAATCAGATTTGATATTTGGCTACGCAATTGCATTTGGTTTGCTGGCAACTATCCAGGCGGTAATAGTTTCAACTATTAGTTTGAACTGGCTGGGTGTCGATATATCTGGTCCAGACTGGATGTTAATATTGATAGCAGTTATTGACGCACTGCTAGGTGTGTCTCTAGGTCTACTAGCTAGTGCGTTCGCGCGAACTGAGTTTCAGGCAGTACAATTTATGCCGGCAATTATCCTACCGCAACTACTGCTATGTGGATTGTTAGTTCAGTTAGACAAGATGCCAGATTTGCTAGAATCAATAGCGCGGTTTTTACCGATGACATATGCAGTGCAAGCTATGCAAAACATTACAACTGAACCAACAACGAGTGATGAAACATGGCAGAGTATTGCGATAGTTATAGTGTGGATAATAGTTGCAATCACTCTAGGCTCTCTGACACTACGTAGACGTAGCAAATAATTGATTGTATAATTGTGCTATGAATCAACATAATGATGCTGAGATATTGAGGTTTGGTGAAGGAAACCAAGCGCTTTTAGATATACTTGGTATCTATGCTTTAAAAAATAAAACAAATATTCCAGATATTTTAATTTTAGAAATTGGACTTGCTTTTGATGATATTGAAGACATCTTTAATCACCAAGAGATTAGCGAAGAAAAACGACAATGTATAGATGAATGGATAAAAAACCAGAGAGCTATGCATAGAAATGTATTATCTAGCCAAGATGATGAAGTGGCGATTCGTCGTATGGGCAAGTCAGCAACGGCTGTGGGTACTCTACGCGGTGATTCTATCGACTATTTTGGCGATGGTCCAATACATTTTTTTGATGATGATGAATAGCAAGTAAAATAATCATATTTGGCACTCTTGACATACGAGTGCCAGCTCGATATACTGGCAGTATAAGCACATGAGTGCTAGAATAATGACAAGAAAATTATTAGGAGGAAATCTAAAACATGGGTAAGATTATAGGAATCGACCTCGGTACAACTAACAGCGCAGTAGCCTATATGGTTGCGGGCAAACCAGAAGTTATTGCAAACGCTGAAGGTAACCGAACTACGCCATCTGTTGTAGCGGTCAACAAAAAAGGCGAGCGTTTAGTTGGGCAAGTTGCACAACGTCAGCGAGTAACAAATGCCAAAAACACTATTTATGGTGTGAAACGTTTGATTGGTCGTAAATTTACAGACAAAGAGGTCCAAAAAGACATTGACCTAATGCCATTTGAGATTGTCAAAAAAGGCGATGGAGTCGCGGTAAAATTGGGCGATAAAGATGAAACACCAGAAGCTGTTTCGGCAATGACCCTGAGTAAGTTAAAAGCCGATGCCGAAGCGTTTCTAGGCGAACCTGTGACTGAGGCAGTTATTACTGTTCCAGCATATTTCGATGACGCACAGCGCCAAGCAACCAAAGATGCGGGTAAAATTGCGGGGCTGGAAGTCAAGCGAATTATAAACGAACCAACTGCAGCTGCCCTAGCCTATGGCTTGGATCAGAAGAAAGAAGAAAAGATTGCAGTATTTGACCTCGGTGGTGGTACATTCGACGTATCTATTCTGGAACTTGGCGACGGCGTGTTCGAAGTGAAATCTACCAATGGTGACACTCACCTAGGCGGTGAAGATTTTGACAACCGAATCGTTAATCATTTCCTAGAAGAGTTCAAAAAAGAAAACGGAGTCGACCTAAAGGGTGACAATGCGGCAATGCAGCGCCTAAAAGACGAAGCTGAAAAGGCCAAGAAAGAACTTTCTAGCACACCTGAAATTGAAGTTAACCTACCATTCCTAACAGCAGATGCTGATGGTCCGAAACATTTTGAATACAAACTAACCCGCGCAAAGCTAGAAGAAATCGTTGGTGATTTGATCGATGCAACAGCAGTACCAGTAGAAAAAGCTTTGAAGGACGCCAAACTAAAGGCTAGTGATATTGACGAAATCGTATTGGTTGGTGGTATGACACGCATGCCTGCAGTCATCGAAAAAGTGAAAGCTATTTTTGGTAAAGATCCTATGCAAGGTGTAAATCCAGATGAAGTTGTAGCGGTTGGTGCAGCCATACAGGGTGGAGTATTAGCGGGTG
>JAUSMW010000136.1 GCA_030645815.1 Candidatus Saccharimonadota bacterium | reverse complement strand
GATGGGATAACTAGAGCCAACCTTACTGAGTTCTATCAAGCAGGTGACATTGTTAAAATCATTGATAGTATTTTGCGAGGGGTTGATGTTGTAGAAGATATATTAGGGATCTCGGATATTTTGGCAGATGAAATTCTCATACAAAGCCCGTTGTTAAACATCGGTGTGGGTCAGAATATTGAACTTCAAAACTACCAGTTAGTTAAGCTCGCGCTTGGAACGAGTCTAAATCGATATCCCAAAAACCATACATGGATTATTGGTAAGCTGTCAAATTCTATTGATGTGACTTATGTTCCTGATTTGGTGAAAGTTTCTGCAATTATTCACGATATTGAGTGGGTTGATCCTCGTGAAATATCTTTTCCGGTGATTATAAAAGAAGGGTTTCCCTTTAGAGAGGAAGTGGAGCAAGTTATTCACGGGATGGATTTGCATTTTCTGAATGTTGATTTGACACATCAATGTATGACGGATCTAATTTCGTTTGCACTGTTGCAGGACCAATATACGGGAACTTATCAGTCAAAAATTGATTGGTCAATTGGTCCTGAGTTTAACAACTCTGTTTTGGAGCTACACTTACATAAAAATCCTACAGTTCTAAAATCATTGTTGCAAGCTTGTGTCAGCGTCATTTGCGAAATCTCAATGGAGAAGACCCATGCGCTGCGTAAGGGGGCTGGACCCAATGCTGAACAAATTAAACGTGATAGAGCGTCTGCTTGGAGGAGAGATGTTGACTACGAGTTTCACTTACACTACTGGTCTCGTGGTAATAAGTGTATCTTTGCATCATGTGTGACACATAATAATTTTTCGATTCCAGATCCTGATTGAGCGAGTCCTATATTTTATTCTCCGAGTGATCTCTGATAGTCGGTTGTGATATTTCAGCTTCTTAGTATTGAATTCAAGAAAGCTTGGAGTGTTGCACTAAATCAGCGTTACAGAAGTCTCCCGGTGCCCGGATTTATCGCCTATGGCGCACCATATTATGATGTAATATCAAATGGTTGGGCGGAAATGCTTAATCCTTTTTTATTGTCAGCATGGTTTCCGCCAGTGCCGATAGGCCGCACTTCGACCACAAAATTCTGAACCCTCCCGTGCCAAAGTAAGTCGAGCCGGTAC
>JAUSMW010000116.1 GCA_030645815.1 Candidatus Saccharimonadota bacterium | reverse complement strand
TCATGGGTTCGGAACTCAAGTTTTTTGGAATTGAAGTTGACAGCAGAATAAAAGAATTGCCAAAATCCGACTATGAGGGACCGGTGGATTGTCCCCAACAGACAGGCACTGAAATGGATGAACCCTTGCCTCTTCATTAATTGTCGCTATGAAACAGGTGGGACGGTTGGGATAAAATCTGGTAAGGGGGGCCGTCATGCGAGTCGCGTTCACGTCATTCCAACGATAATGTACTGGCAGATGGCGCGCTGTTGCGTAAGCATCTGGTCTATAAACCTGAACCAAGGTGAAGATTCCTGGTGTGGCCGGAAAATATTCCCGGGAGCGCGTATTATTCACTTTTTTGCAGCGTGGCTTGCAATTTCAGCTGTCCAATGCTGGCGATGGTTGCGTGGCTGAATTGGTATCCGTTACCACTTTAGGTTTATCTGGGGGGCAAACGTTTGCCCCCCTTTTGTTTGCGTGGGTATTGATTTTTGATAGCAAATGTTACTTGCAGTGCCTTGCAATTTCGTGACCACTCCATCCTGACCACTCGATATCAGCCAGCATCTTTTTATCGGTACTGACGCTGCCTGAGAAATGCGAACTTCAGCTACGGGTTTTATGCAAAATTGACGCATTATTTAGTTAATGATGTTGTATATTCAATAAATAAAGCGCGATTTTAAAGTTTGAGCGGTGAGATGTTGGGCTTCATTTCATTCAGCCTAACCTACCGAGCTGAACAAAGTCTGATTTCATCTATTTTCCTGACCGAGAGTAGTATTTTCGTTTTAATTGTCGGTATCGCCTGGTCTCTGGTTTATGAGCTATATTTTTATGTAGTCTATAGTTGTTCCATCTGAATAAAAAAAGCATATCGCCTTTTTGTTTTGTTATTCCTCACGATTTTTGTTCTGAGCTGGAACAGTTATTGGCAGATCGCTCACCCGGTTTTGGTAATTAATGGGAGTATGCCAGGAAAGTTTATTTTTGGAGCGCTAGCGTTTGAATTTCTAGGCGGCTGTCTGCTCGCATACGGTTACAATTTTGTTCTTCGGCTACCATCTATAAAGATATGGATATTCTATTTGGCTGCCATATTGCTCGCAGGTATGCTGCTTTTTGCCGCCATCACAGAACCAAAAATACGAATTAGTGATTTATTCCGAGCTTTGTATTTTGGGGGATTCGCGGCAGTAATGATTATTTGCGCGGTAACCTCCGAACAGCGGTTCGTAATTCGCTACCCGAAATGGTTGGTGAAGATTGGCGACTCGTCTTTCACCATTTATTTGTTTCATGGGTTTGCGCTCGATTTTGCATTATCCGGCGGAATCCGCGAGTTTCTCAAATTACATCAAAGCTGGGTAAAACTATACTGGATGCTATTTGTAACAGCAGTGCTAATAATAAGCTATGTTTACTATGAAAATATAGAACATCCTTTATATAAAGCGTTTACGAAATTCCTTCAGATGATTGGAATATTCCGCCCGAGGCATTTATGAATACACACCATTAAGGCAGCGTCAGTCCAAAATTTAAAACTTAGCCGAACCGATAACAATGGGATTTTTTGGCTTAGGTCTCAATACTGTTCGGCTTAAAATAATTAATTAAATCAAATCAATTTGATACAAAAAAATATCTCATGCATATTTAGAAACAGGGGCAAATATATTCAAAAAATTGAACGTTAAGACACCAATTGATCCGATGAATGGCAACCAGAGAGATTTGTCTATTGCAGAAGCTATAGGGACTTTTCGGTAATTTGAGGGGTAACTACCTGACAATTGAGTGCAATATGAGGAACGGGCGGCACTATTATATTAAATAAAATCAATTTGCTACGTCATGTAGGCCAACTACGAACCAAGGGGGCGGGCGTTCGAATCGCTCCGGGCGCACCAGTCAGGCATAAAACTGGGCACTTGATTATTCAGGTTGCCCTTTTTTATTTTCTGCATCGTATCCGCTAATGCCGCGTAGCTGCCCTTGATGGTGGCGGTCTTATCCAATATCACGATTTCATCCACTAGAATATTCAGATAACTTTTGGCTAATGGTGAACCCTTGACCAGCAGCTTTTCGCGCAGCACTTTACCAAACACGTCCACCTGACTTGCTTTGATATGCTCAACTGCGGGTAGAGAATAGTCACGGCGTACGCCAGCAAGTTCAATTAATAACGCCACCCGTGCTGCC
>JAUSMW010000149.1 GCA_030645815.1 Candidatus Saccharimonadota bacterium | reverse complement strand
GACAATATTATCTTTTTCTTTTGTATTTTCTTCATCGCTAGTATTTTAACATAACCTCTTCGGCTACCTGTAACCTTGTGGTACGATGTCCTCATGAACAGAGCTGTTATATTACACGGCAAACCTACGCAGGAACGCTACGAAAACCCAGACATACCTAAGCCCCACAAAGCCAATTGGTTTCCATGGATAAAGGCAGAGTTGTTCAAAGTAGGCATTGAAGCTTCTGTACCTGCCCTACCTGAACCTTATCATCCTAACTACGAGAGCTGGAAAAAAGTATTTGAAGGCGAAAAAGTTGATAGTGATACAGGTTTAGTAGCCCATAGCGCAAGTGTTGAGTTTTTACTGAGATGGCTTGCAGCTAATAAAACCGTTACACTAGAGCGTGCAGTTCTGGTAGCCCCATACCGTGACTATGCTGGTAAATATGGTGATTTCTCGAACTACAAGCTCGACAAAGATATACCAAAGCGTATCGGTAATTTAACCATCATCAATTCGCTAGACGACGATGAACCGATACAAAGGCGCACACAGGAGCTCATAGAAGCCTTCCCTACGGCTAAGCTCGTTGAAGTAGATGGCTATGGACACTTTCGGATTGGCCACAACATGACAGGACCTGAATTCCCGGAACTGTTAGATGAGTTAACGACAGAAACAGATTCATAGTATATTGACTATAGATACTACTTATGTTATAATGTAGCTAATCTGGGTATATCCTAGACGCGACCCTATCTATATGATCGGAGATTAACAATGAAGTGGAAGAAGTTCCAGGCATTTGCGGCTAACAACCTCGACCTCGGACAAATCGTCAACTGCCACATCGGGCCAAGCAAACAGCTCAGGGGTGAAGAGCTTCGTACATGAATCGAGCGAAAGGTAGATTACATCGCCGTTCGCCCATGGGAAACTCTCGACCTTAATGTTGCGAGCCAACGCGAACGTAGACACACCTGTGAGTACAGTGTCTTCTTTGCCATCAACAATCAAGATGTATCGTACTGGAGGATGAAAAGTACCTTCACGTACGACGACTCGGAAGTATCAGTTGCTGAGGTGATTGCTGAGCTGAAAGACTGGCATGAGGAATACTGGGCAAAGCAGCCTGGTGATTGCTCACTAGTCATTAAAGCAGTCGCTTGTCACATGAGGTATTGGCCAGGAAATGTTGGTGCTCTCACAAGCGAGCTACTCGACATCTACATCCCGCCCGAGGGCTACACACCCTAACTTCGTCAGGTCGCATAGGCCCGGTAACCATTCCGGGCCTTTTGCATGCCTTTGCCTAATAAACCTTGTTACAATAAAAACATGACAAATTATTCAGTGCAAAACGTCGATGAATTTATAGTAGCCTCTCCAGAAGTAGCCCGCCCTCACCTACAGGAAATCCGCGAAGCGGTACTATCTGTACTACCACAATCGAGCGAGCATATCAGCTATGGCAAACCATACTATAAACATCCTAAACACCTCATAGGTTTTGACGCGTACAAACAACATATTACCCTCGAGGTGTACAAGGGCCAACTGACGCCAGATGAGCATAAAGAGTTAGAAAAAGACGGTTACAAAACAGGAAACAAGAGTATCATGATACGTTATGATCAAAAAATCCCAGTCGCGATGATACAGAGACTTGCCAAATCACAGCTAGAGAAGCAGTGACATTTGACCTTTTATAATGTAAACTTGTTGTTACTGCTATGGCTCTTTAGCTCAGTTGGTAGAGCAGAGGCTTGAAGAGCCTTGTGTCCTCGGTTCGAGTCCGAGAGGAGCCACCAAGAGAGTACCTGATTTTAATTAATCGGGTCTTTTCTTTTATTGAGACAAGGCTATAGATGCCGGTGTTTTTAATCGCTCTTCATAGGCTTCGTGCCAACGCAAAATTTTTCCACTAAACCTTGGTTTTTTACAGTTATTGATTATCACGCTATCTGAAATTTCTCTTAGACTGTCTACTGTATGTTGCTTCTCAATCATGGCAGCGGCTTGCTGATACGTTATGCTTTGGCCATTTGCCTCACCACGGTTCATTATGTTTTTCATTAACCTGCGCGTATCTTTGTGATGACGAATAATAGCTAAACGGTGGTCAGGTTTAATAATAGACGGCGTTAGCAGAGCAGGTCGTTCATAGGCTACATATAAATTACCCTCTAGAGGAAGACTGAGCCTACGTACCATTTCCGCAATGGCATGAGGCTGAGTAGCCTGCTGCAACATAGATATAGCAATCTCATCGTTCCTACCAAACGTGAGCTCCCGTAATTTGTCGTTATCAATGGTGCCGTCTGCTTTTATCACATTTGGCCAAAGAGTTGCTATGTCTTCGTAGGCCGGTTGACCAGGCTCTTTGACATCTTGAGCAATCTTGTCTATATCTTCGACTCGCACACCAGCATCTCGTAGGGATGACGCGGCAAGGCTTTTACCATTACACATCACACCAGTTAACTCGACTACATGATTAGGAATCACTATTTCTTTTGTCATAATATTATATTATATCACTAATACTAACTTTTGTCTATATCGTTATTCGCCTTTATACAGGCGCGAGACTGAAAGTCTAAAACTCTCCACTATATCTTGGCTATGGTCGACTATTGCATCATTTTCATCATCTGTTTGCGCGTCACCTACGATTGCGTTTGCAACCTTTGTACCAGTGCTCACTGCGTACGTAACTGTTGGTTCGTTACATATGTAAGGTTTTTTCGAGCCTGACTTGCCATACATTTTGGCATTATTTGGTGGGGAGACTGGGATATCTTGGAAATCTTCGGCCGAGGTATCAAAGCCATAATTTTTGGCTACTATCATATCCGGCGCGACATATTCACTACCAGGTTTACAGTCTTTTTCAATCAGTGCATTATATATATCTTTGTGTACTTGTATCGCTGATAGTTTTTTCTGTACTTTGTATTCTAAATAAATAGCTGGGTAGTGTATAAAGACTGATTCTAGTTTTTCAACTTTTTTACTGGTCAGTTTGTATTTGTCACTAGGTAAATTTGGTAGCTGAGCATCGAGGTCACGGCGTACCGAGGAAATAAATTTGTCATCCTCTTGGCTCATTTGATACTGAGAATAAGTAATCCATACTATCATTCCGGCAACAAACACAAAGAAGCAAATTACGGGCAGCACAATTATGAAAATAATAATGTTCCTGGTTTTGGAGTTTTTCTGAGGAGTTTCTTGATCGACTGGCTCCGGTGCGTCGGTATCTGCAGTAATCATGCTTTTCCTTCTGTCGCGCAGATTTCGCAATCTTCTTCGGACCCAAACTCTGTCGCCCATTGCTGCGAAGCTTTCCACCAAGGTTCGAGGTCGTGGTAGCCTATCCAGTCGGCTGCCTCACGCATTGACCATCCTAACCAACCAGTCAGCCGGAATTTACCAAACTCAAAGGCCGCCCACCCATTGCCTACGGGTACAACGGTACCTAATGTTTTTGATTTGTATCTATTGCCTTCGTTACCATGGAATTTTGCTTCTATGTCGTGTGCTACGTAGTGACCGTCACGTACTGCTGTTTGGGCCAGGCCTGAATGTGGCGTATTCGCATTGTCGCCAATAACATATATGTTGTCTTCGGCTATTAAATGTTCGTCAACAGTGACCTTGCCGCGCTCTGACAAGGCAAAGTCATTGTCTTTGAAAAATGGATTGTTTGACGTGCCGGCGGTCCAGACAACGGTGTGAGATGGGATATCTTTGCTGCTCACCATCAAGCTGTCTTCATCCAAAGCTTGGACCATTTTGTGCACCATAACCTGCACACCTATTTTTTTCAAACGTTTAGTGGCTGCGGCTGAGACTTTTTCTGCCGAATTTGGCAAAATACGTGGTGCTGCCTCGATAAGTTTGACATTGATACGTCGATTTTTGATGCCATGGCGCTTCATAATTTGCCGTATATAGGTCGGCAAGGCTCCGGCAAGTTCAACGCCCGTAGGGCCACCACCAACTATTATGTAGTTGATGTCAGGCTTGCCTTCGTCTTGCAATAGTTCATGCAAATGAGCCTTGAACTGTTTAACTTCCTCTGGCGATTTGATGCCGTATGAATACTCGCTCAGGCCGTCTATGCCGAAATAATTGGTAACAACGCCAAGCGCTAGGACTAGTTTGTCATACGATATTATTTTCCCGGTGTCGAGCTCGATAGACTGTGTATCGCGGTCGAGTTTAGTTAGTTTAGCGTTGATGAAATTGATGTTGCCACCCTCTAGAATCTCACTGAGTGGAATTGAGGACTGACGGAACAACCCACCAGTAGCGGTGTGATACAGCGTAGGATTGTAACGAAAATCTAATTTGTCAGAAATCAGAGTAACTTCAAACTCCTTGTTACGACTAAGCTCTAATGCAGCTTTGATACCGCCAAATCCACCACCAACTACAATTATTTGTTGTTTTGTTTTTTTACTCATCTGTTTGCATAGTATATATCTCTTGCGGATTGAGGGCAATAAGTTTATGCTTATAAGCAATGAGTGAACTAGTAAAAGACATCCGTACAACCGGGTTTAAGGGTGAGTTATTGGCTGACGATGCGACCCTTGAGGCTTATTCTCATGACGCCAGCATGTTTGAAATAAAACCACGACTAGTTGCCTATCCGTTAGACAGCGAAGATGTAGAGCTACTGACGCATTTTATAAATAACAACAAAAAAAAGCATCCTCACCTATCGCTAACCGCTCGTTCTGCCGGAACAGATATGTCTGGTGGGGCAATTAACGATTCTATAATTGTTGATTTTTCAAAACATTTAAATATGATAATTGATGTCGACCACAATAGTGCAACAGCCCAGCCTGGCGCGTACTATCGTGATTTTGATATCAAAACTATCGAACACAACAGCCTACTACCAAGTTACCCAGCTAGCAGAGACCTTTGTACATTGGGCGGCATGGTCAACAATAACAGTGGCGGTGAAAAATCACTAGAATACGGCAAAACAGACAACTATGTAAAATCAATAGATTTCGTATTCGCTGATGGAGTGCGTAGACCAGTCGCTCCACTGACAAGGGGCCAGTTGATCAAGAAAATGGCAAAAAAAGATTTTGAAGGCCGAGTATACAAAGGTATGTACGAGCTAATCGAAAATAACTATGACAGTATCAAAGCTGCCAAGCCAAATGTTAGTAAAGATTCGACTGGATACCACCTATGGAACGTGTGGGACCGTGAGACGGGTATATTTGACCTAACAAAAGCTATTGTTGGCGCCCAAGGAACCCTAGGCCTTGTCACAAAAGCCCAGTTTGACCTAGTTAATAGACGCAAACATTCAGGCTTGTTAGTGTTATTCCTCAAAGACATTGATGATTTGGGTGAGCTCATACCAAAAGTCTTGGCCCACAAACCTGCGACGCTAGAATGTTTTGATGATGCGACAATGTTACTGGGTATGAAGTTTTTGCCTAGCTTTTTGCCTAGATTGGGGCTAAAAAAGTGGCTACAACTAGCATTTGGACTAGCTCCGACTGGTTTGCAATTTCTGAAAGGTATACCAAAACTGGTCCTGATGATTGAGTTTAATGGTGAAACCGAAGATATCGTGAGAAATCGTATCAAGGCAACTCATGCCGACCTAGCAAAATACAGTGCCCGCTATGAAATAAATGGTTTTGAAGAAGACACCACCGAAGGTAAAAGCGAAAAGTTCTGGATAATGCGACGTCAGAGCTTCCAGTTGTTACGTAGCAAGGTCAAAGACAAACATACTGCACCGTTTATTGATGATTTTGTCGTGAACCCAGAACATTTGGCTGAATTTTTACCCCAGGTACGCAAGATTATAAAAAAATACAAACTACTAGCCACGGTAGCTGGACATTTAGGCGATGGAAACTTTCACATCATCCCACTAATGAAGCTGGAAGATCCCGCTGACCGTCGCAAGCTATTACCCGCTATGAAAGAGGTTAATCATTTGGTTTTGAAATATGGTGGTAGTTTGTCTGGTGAGCACAACGACGGCCTAGTTCGCGGGCCGTGGCTCAAGGAAATGTATGGACCGGAAATGTTAGAAATATTCAAACGTACAAAATATATCTTTGACCCTGACAATATCTTTAACCCACACAAAAAAGCTGACGCCGACTGGGACTACAGCTTCTCGCACATCCGCGACCATTTCTAAGAGTTTATTTTTTGTTGCGTTTGCGTTGATTTGGATCTAGGAAACGTTTGCGTAGACGTAGATTTTTTGGTGTGACTTCTAATAGTTCGTCGTCTTCGATGAAATCGATTGATTGTTCTAGTGATAGATCAGTAAATGGCGTTAACTGTACCGTTCCATCACTGCTACTAGTACGCATGTTTGTCAGTTGTTTGCCCTTACAGACGTTTACATCTAAATCACCTTGGCGATTGTATAATCCAACTATCATTCCCTGGTAGACGGTTGTACCTGGGCCAACGTACATGATGCCCCGTGCGGCAGAGTTATCCAGCGCGTATGCAGTTGTATAGCCGGCTTCGGTAGCGATTAAGGCACCGTTGCGGTGTTGTTGTAATTTTGGACCCATTGGTTGGTAGCCATGAGGCAAACTGTGCATGATGACTGTGCCTTTTGTCGCAGTCATTAGCAAGTTACGTAGGCCAATCAGGCTACGAGTAGCAATGATGTAAGTCTGTCGAATTGCGCCAGAACTAGTTGTTTCTTGGTGAGTCATTTCACCGCGACGTTGGCCGAGTTCTTGTGATATCGCACCGACGAATTCAGAACCGACTTCGATAAGTAGTTCTTCGACCGGTTCTTGCTCGGTACCGTCTTTTTGAATTGTGACAACTTGCGGTCGTCCAACTTCGAACTCGAAACCTTCGCGACGCAAAGTTTCAATCAGTACTGATAGGTGTAATTCACCACGACCAGATACTTTGAAACCAATACCTTCGTCTTCTACACGTAGGGCTACGTTTGTTTCTAGTTCTTGTTTCAGACGGTCGCCAATTTGACGAGATGTAGTAAATTCACCTTCTTTGCCCTTTAAGGGGCTAGTGTTTGGACCTAAATACATCGATAGTGTTGGAGCTTCTACTTCTAGCACTGGTAGAGCTTCTGGGTTTTCGCTATCAGCAATAGTTTCACCGATATGAGCGTCACCTATGCCAGTTAATGCTACGATGTCTCCAGCAATTGCGCTGTTGATTTCTTCGCGGTTGAGGCCACGATAAGCAAATAATTTATCAATTTTGGCGTTTACTTTTGTGCCATCGGCTTTTATCAAGACAACTGGCTGATTTTTTTTGATAGTACCGCGTGAAATACGACCAATGGCGTATTTACCAAGGAAACTGTCATATTGTAATGATGTGACTAGCAGCTGCAACGGTTTAGTTGTATCAACCTCTGGCGCTGGAATATCATTGATAATTGCGTCGAATATAGGTGTTAAATCGCCTTTTTCTTCTGGTTTTTCAGGCATTTTCTTCCAAGCTTTACCTTCACGACCAATCGCAAAATAGACTGGGTAGTGTAACTGGGCATCATCGATTGCAAGTTCTAGGAACAGATCATCAATTTCGTCTTTGACTTCGTCGACACGACGAGATGGTTTGTCGATTTTGTTGATAACAACTACTGGCTTGAGGCCAAGCTCGAGGGCTTTTGAAAGCACAAACTTCGTTTGCGGCATCGGACCTTCCTGAGCGTCAACGATCAATAACACTCCGTCGGCCATATTGAGTGTTCGCTCGACTTCACCACTAAAGTCAGCGTGACCTGGGGTGTCAACAATGTTGATTTTGTGGTCGTCATGATAGACCGCAGTTTGTTTAGCAGTAATTGTGATGCCGCGTTCGTGTTCTTGGTCACCGCTATCCATGATTAAATCTTGGTTCATCTCGGCTTGGTTGTCACGAAAAGTGTTAGATTGCTTTAATAACCCATCAACCAAGGTAGTTTTACCATGGTCAACGTGGGCAATAATGGCGACGTTACGTATGTTTTTTGGGTCTGTCATATAAAAATAAGCCCTTTTGGGCATTCCTCTTACCGTTATTGTAGCATACTTTTCAGTATAAGAACAGAGATGATATAATGAAATCCACGCGCGAGTGGCGGAATTGGTAGACGCGCCAGCTTGAGGGGCTGGTGAGCTTCGGCTCATGGAGGTTCAAGTCCTCTCTCGCGCACCACGACATAATAAAAACCCTACGACAGTAGGGTTTGTTTAATTTCATTGAAAGTGACACGGAGGATGCCGAGTGAGCCGGGGCGTTTTAGCGCCCCGGCTCAGTGATGCGATATGCGGGTGCATTTTTGGAAGCTTCGTGAAGAGCTGTGCTCGCACGCCAAGCTGCATCCATACCAGCAAGCGGGTTATCCGACTGGCTGTTCTGCCTTTTGGCTGCTTCGTCCGAGAGTCGGATGACTTCGGCGCTGGCCTCGTGGCTGATGTCGCTGTTGTTTGCCTGAAGGTTGACGACAAAGTCGAGAAGCTCTCCACGTTTGTCTTCGGTCGCAGGTTTGTCAGCGAACCAGTTCATGATTCGTTGTATCAAAGTACACCTCCGTGTGTCACAAGTCGAGCAGTATTGCTGACTATCATCACATTATAACCTATTTTACTAAAAAAAGCAAGCTTTGCACTTGCTTTCATTAGTGGTAGGGTTGCTACCTGTATAAGCGTAACTACGATTGTCCACCACAACAACTCTATTAGTACGTTTAGGCACACACTCCCTACCTGATGCGATAATACCATAAGCCCATTTGTATTGAAATAGAAGACTAAAACTTTCCGTGGAAAACTAAGATTTATACTATACTAAAACGAATGAGAATAATTGCAGGCAAAATTGGCGGACAGTTATTTAAGGCACCACGAGGCCGACGGACTCACCCTATGAGCGACCGCATAAAGGGTGCCATATTTAACTCTTTAGGTAACATTGAAGGCTTGTCCGTACTAGATGCATTCGCTGGTAGTGGCTCGTTGTCATATGAATCTGTTAGCCGTGGAGCTAGCTTGGTAGTAGCTGTAGAGTCCGATAAACGAGCAATAAAAATAATCAAAGACAATATAGAAAAACTGAGGATAGAAAATACATGCAAAATTATTCATGCGAATGTATCTAGTTGGTCTAGCAATAACAAAGAGCAGACCTTTGACATTGTCATAGCGGACCCTCCGTATGACAATCTGCGAGTTGAAATTTTGCAGAAATTAACACGACACATAAAAGATGATGGGTACTATATATTGAGCTGGCCAGTAGGCACAGATTTGCCAAAACTAGAAGGTATCACGCTAGAAGAAGTCAAGCAATACAGCGGTGCACAAATAGCCTACTATACGAAATGAATTATCGCCTGTCAGAGGCGTAGATCCAAGATAGAGCTACAGTTTTGATGATTAGGGGTATCAACTTTTTCTTTGTTTGTCGTGCCAAAGTTGGCGTCCAGCCTTTTTGAGTAAATGTTTCGTACATTTGTAATTCTGCAATTGTCTGCAGATTCTCGAGAAAAACCTTTTGTATACCAAGTTCTTTGACGCGGCCAATTTCATCGCTGGTGAGTTCTAGCTTGCCAGCCCGCAAAGGCGTAATAGCGCTAGCTACACCGAGCTCAAATAACAAATGTGAGGTCATAACGCCCTTTGCGCCCCAAAATTCCCAATTATTGCGCAGAGTTGCGCGTTTGGTCTCGCCAGAAATGACTAATTTTTTACGCATGCTGTCGCGTGTTTCTTTTGGTTCGCCTCGTAGTCCCTCTAGATGTTCCTCGAATGGAAAGTGGTGAGCGGGTGTCAAACCGTCGACAATGGCATGTGATAGCCAAGCTGCTTCAAACGAGGCTTTCTGCTCGTCTTTATTCTTCAATGCTCCTCTCAATGATTGTTCGTGGTGCTTTATCTGCTGCAATAATGTGTCTTCGCGTGGATTTTTGGGATCTATGAAATGCCATGGCTCATCGGCACCAGGATTCTTTCGTTTAATACCATCGGGACCGTTCTTGCCCTCGAAATGTTGAACAGATTTGAGGGGTGGAAAAAAATCTTGGCCATAATCTATAGCCAAACGATGTGCAACTTTGTTTATCTTCTGATGCACACCTAGAACGTTTCCTGATTTATGATGAAGTGTTGTACCGGAATACATATATGTTTAGTTCAGTGTTGTCAGTCTCTGATATTTACTGACTTGATTTGCTAACTGCTTGTATTGTAGCAAATCTTTGCCAGACTGTAGAAATTGGCTGACGGCTTGCTGTGCAGTAGCGATAGATTTAGTATCAGCCAAGCTCGCCATTTGCAGATTGAGCTGGCCATGCTGCGCGCGACCATAAATCTCACCCGGACCACGCAACTTGAGGTCGACTTCTGCCAAGTAAAAGCCATCATTTGATTTTTCCAGCTCTCTCAGCCGTCTAGTAGGCTTGAAGCTCTCGGTAGATACCAAAAAACAATAGCTCTGATGAGCACCACGACCCACACGACCGCGTAGTTGATGTGCCTGTGCCAAGCCAAATTGGTCGGCATTTTCTATAATCATAACAGTAGCGTTTGGCACATCAACACCGACTTCTATAACTGTAGTACTGACTAATATGTCTATCTTGCCGGCTGAAAACTGCTCCATGACTGCTTGTTTTTCGTCTGCGCTGAGCTGCCCATGCAACAACCCAATTTTGTGAGATTTGAATGTCGTTTTTTGTAGTTTTTTGTATTCGAGCTCGACTGAGCGCTTTTCAGACTCTGGATTTTCGTCAATCAATGGACAGACGACATACACCTGACTACCGTTTTTAATTTCTAACTCAACTTTTTCATACATAGCCTCGCGTGAATTTGGTGAAACGATAGAAGTTTTAATTGGTTGACGGCCACGAGGCATTTCGTCCAGTACCGATGCGTCTAATTCGCCATAGACAGTTAGCGCTAGTGATCGAGGTATTGGCGTCGCTGTCATTGATAACAAATGTGGTAAATGGTCGGATTTTTCCAGCAGTTTCTGACGCTGAGCAACGCCAAAGCGATGCTGTTCGTCAATAACAACAAAGCCTAATTTGTGGAATTTAACCTTTTCCTGAATCAATGCGTGCGTCCCAACTACAATCTGGACCTCACCATTGGCAATACGTTCATATAGATGTTTTTTGGCAGCAGGCTTGACCGACCCGGTCAGCAAACCAACACTGACATTAAACGGCTGTAGTAGCTTTGTCAGTGTTTCGCCATGCTGAGTAGCTAATATCTCAGTTGGCGCCATAATAGCTGTCTGATAGCCTTGTAGGGCAGCCAGAGTAGCACTCATACCGGCAACAACGGTTTTGCCAGAGCCAACATCACCTTGCAGTAGCCGATTCATCGGATGTTCACGTTCGAAATCTTGGGATATCTGCCAAATAACAGATCGTTGCGCATCAGTAAGATTGAATGGTAATTTTGCAACGAATTCCTGAGCATGAGTCTGGTCAAATGGTATCTGCCAACCCGTTAATTTGGAGTTTTCGAGTTTATTGAGCTGCCCGGCCATAACTAACGAGAATAGCTCTTCGAAACCTAACCTCTTGCGAGCTTTTTCTAGTTGTTCGTCATTTTCAGGAAAATGCAGATATGTTAAAGCGTCAGACCGAGAAATCAGCTTTTGCGTTGCTACTACCTCGGGCGGTAGAATTTCATCTAGCATGACTATAGCCGGCCGTAGCTCTGTCAATATCTTGCGGACAACATGTGATTTGAGACCAGCAACCGCACGATATATTGGTAGTATTCGCCCAGCATTGACATGTTTGCCATCAAATTTTTCGACACTAGGGTTTGTTAATTGATATTTGCGACCCTGCAACCCGTACTCGCCAGATATCAGCCATTGACCTTTTTCCTTGCGTAATTGGTCGGCTCGGTAGGGTTGGTTGAACCAAATTGCCGCTAATTTGCCTGTTTCATCAGACAATGTCGCCTCTGTGATATGCATACCACGGCGAACGCGGCGGGTATTGAGGTGTTCGATTGTAACCTTTAGGCTTACTTTGCCAGATGCTACCTCAGCAATGTTAGTAACTTTTGAATAGTCTTCGTACCCGCGTGGAAAAAACTCTATGAGGTCTTTGACTGTATGTAACTCGGCCTTTGCCAGACTTTCGGCAGTCTTTGCACCCACCCCTTTGATATTAGCGAGTGGCGTATCAAGTTTCATCAGCGTACCATAATTTTATGTTCTACAGTTTGTTTGTTCATTACAGTCTTGCTCTGTTATTTTTATTTTGAAATCTCACGTTCATACCTATTACTATACCAAAAAATACTTCTATTGATACAGAGCATGAAAACATGGAAAATAAGCATAAATAATTAGCTATTTTACAGCTAGTTAATGATATAATGGGTATCAGATTTTAAATGTGAGGGAGATAACCAAAAGTGATTCGAAAACGGAGTTCTAGACTTGCCAGTGCTGGTAAAAAACTAAGCGTCTACTCTAACTTGTCATCAAAGCGTAAAGCCAAAAATGATGCTCGGTCGCGCAAAAAAGCAGAGTACTTGGCTAGTTTGCCAAAAAATCCTATAGCTAGGACTGCGCACCGTATGCATCCAAAGAGAGTTGCGAAATATTGGACCAGTCGCGAAGGCGTTATGATGGGCCTCAAGATATTGGGTGTCGCAATATTGTTTGGAGTACTAGCTACTGGTGCTGTTTTTGCCTATTATCGAAAAGAACTAGATGCTATTCGTCCGTCTGAGCTATCAAAGCGCGTTTCTACAACTGTCACAAAATACTATGACCGCAACAATGTATTGTTGTGGGAAGATAAAGGAGCTGGTAACTACAGATTAGTTGTGCCTTCCAAAGACATTTCTCCGTATATGAGAGAGGCAACGATTGCTATCGAGGACAAGGACTTTTATAAACACGGCGGAGTGAGCTTTAGTGGTATCGCTAGGGCAACCTATAATAACTTTTCTGGCGGTAGTACCCAGGGTGGGTCAACACTGACTCAGCAACTAGTTAAACAAGTATTCTTTGCCGATGAGGCTCAGCAGCGTGGTGTTGCTGGTATACCGAGGAAATTCAAAGAGGCAATCCTGGCGGTTGAAGTTGAACGTATGTACAACAAAGATCAGATTATCAATCTATATCTAAATGAGTCACCATATGGTGGTAGGCGTAATGGTGTCGAGTCAGCATCTCAAACGTACTTTGCAAAATCAGCAAAAGATTTGACCCTACCGGAGGCAGCACTACTAGCTTCTATACCGCAACAGCCCGGGCTATATGACCCATATAACGTCGCTGGTCATGAATCCCTGCTAAAACGACAAAAGCTCGTACTAGACAACATGGCAGAACAAGGCTACATCACAGAGAAACAAGCTAGCGATGCGAAAAAGGTGGCAGTGCTAGATGAGATAAAGCCAGAGACAGATCAATATGCAAACCTGCGTGCACCGCATTTTATACAGTACGTTCGCTCACAACTAGAGAAGGAGCTGGGTAAAGCCACGGTTGGTAAAGGTGGTCTAACTGTTAAAACAACTCTTGACTATAGGGTTCAGGAAAAGGTTGAGGGCGCAATGAAGACACTCTTTAGTTCATCACTGCCCCGTTCGGCGAACTTTGATAATGGTTCGGTTGTAATAATCGACAACAAGACCGGACAGGTACTAGCTATGCAAGGTAGTCGTGATTATAATCACCCTGGTTACGGACAAGACAATGCATCTATTTCATACATACAGCCAGGTTCATCTATCAAGCCTTTTGTATACTCGGCCCTATTCAAGCAAAAGCCAAATGGCCAACAAAACTACGGCACCGGTTCTATCCTAAAGGATGAGCCAATCGACCAAATTTATGGCGCGAAGTTAGAGAACTTTGACCACAAATATATGGGAAATATGACAATTAGAAGCGCTCTGGCCCAATCACGAAACATTCCAGCCGTAAAAGCCATGTATATAACAGGTCGTGATGAGACGTTGAAAACAATACGTGACATGGGTGACAAAAGCTACTGTATGGACGGTGTAGACAAACAGGTTGGATTGGCTTCGGCTATTGGTGGTTGTGGATTGAAACAAATCGAACATGCCGATACGTTTGCTACATTAGCTCGAGGCGGCATATATATACCACCTGCAACAGTTTTAGAGGTAAAGAACGCACAAGGCGATGTGGTCAAAAAATGGAAAGAGAACAGCAAGCGCGTTATCGATGCTCAGGTACCTTTCCTACTACAAAGTATTTTGAGTGACGACAATGCTAGAGCACCAAGCTTTGGTCGTGGCGCCAGTGGATTGAACGTACCGGGTGTAAAAACCTTTACAAAGACTGGTACATCAAACCTGGGTACTAAATCAAAGGACCTTTGGATGAACAGTGTTAGTCCGAAAGTCAGTATGAGTATTTGGGTCGGTAACCACGATACACGCCCTATGAGTAACGCACTATCCAGTATCGTCGGGCCTACTGTTAACAGGATTATGGGCCCGATTCACACCGAAATATTTGCCAAAGATGGTACATGGAAAAGTGGTGATTGGTTCACACAGCCCGCTGGTATACAGAACATCAAGGGCGAATTCTACCCGTCATGGTACAACCAAAAACAAGCTTCCACCAGCTCGCAATTAGCATTTGATAAAGTATCAAAGAAAAAAGCTACGAGCTGTACACCAGAAGGTGCAAAGGTGAATATTAATGTTACAACTATGCTAGACCCCGTCACAAAGAAAAATGCCGTGATGGCAGAAGGTGGTTACGATGCTAGTGCCGATGATGACGTACATATTTGTGGTGATGCTCAGCCCACAGTCGTAGCAACAGGACAAGGCACTAACAAAATTCATGTCGAAGTTGCTCCGGGCAAGCATCCTATACAGAGCGTGTCGATAACCGTTACTAACGGACCAACAACATCCGGTTCAGCGGCTGGTGGTTATGACCTAACCGTCGCCGGACCTGGTGTTTACGAAGTGAGTGTCACAGCTACTGACTCGGCTTTCTACACCAATACAAATCCAAAAATCACTGTTACTGTAGGACCGTAACTAGAATATAGTTACTATTGATTAGCTAGTTTGACTAGTGAATCTTCGGGAGTTTGTCTCTTGCGCGGTTGCCTTGTAGCGTTTGGATTAGCTTTTTTAGCAATAGGTTTAGCGTTTGACTTGTTAGGTTTCTGCTGCTGCGTTTTAGCTCCATGAAGTTTTTTGGCAAATAACATTTTACCTGCTGCAGTTTGCAGTGCACGAGTAAACTCGACTTCGACTGATTGTCCGATTTGACTACCAGCATTTTCAACAACAACCATAGTACCGTCTTCTAGATAACCAACTGCTTGGGTTTTGTCCTGGCCTTTGTTGACGAGTGTGATGTGGCGTTTTTCGCCTGGCAAGTAGCTCATACGTAGTGTCTGAGCCAGTTCATTGATATTTAGTACTCGTATACCTTCTGCTGCTGCAACCTTGTTGAGGTTAAAATCTAGCGTCAACAAGTCAGCGCCTGAAGCCTTGGCTAACTGAACCAAGCGTTCGTCGACTCCGCCTTCACCAGGTAGCCCGTCGTCTAGTATTTCAACATCTGTATGTGGCAAATCTTGTAGTTGCTTGACTACATCTAGACCGTGCCGTGCACGTGAACGTTTTTCGCTATCAGCGTTATCGGCTAAATACTGCATTTCGCGTAGTACTGAGCTAGGTACGATTAGGGCTCCACCTAGGAAACCAATCCGCGCCACGTCAACTATTCGCCCGTCAATCAGTGCGGAACTGTCTAGTAGAATAGCTTTTAGTGATGTGCTCTTTATTCGCGGGTTTCTAGTTTGTTTCATTGCGATGTATAGCGTCAAAAGTAACACCAATAGCAATATAATTGTTTGAATTATTTCCATATAATTTCCTTTTTAGTTTATTTGAGATAGTCGACTAGAGCCGAGCGCAGGTCAGTTACCTGTTTGGCAAACTTTGTACTGGTTCGTAGTTTTGGCGTAATTGCTTGGGTAAACCCAAGTTTCTTTGCCTCGTCCAGACGTCGGTCGCTGGCTATGGCCGAGCGTATTTCACCACCTAAACCAACTTCACCAAAGACAACGACTCCGTCACCTATCTTGCGTGATGCAGCGGCAGATGCAATTGCCATAGCGACGGCTAAATCTGCAGCTGGATCAGCTAATTTGAGTCCGCCAACAACATTGATATAAATATCGCTCTCAGATAATTTCAACTTTGTACGCTTTTCTAAAACTGCGATTAAAAGATTGAGCCGATTGATATCAAAGCCACTAGCGGTACGTTTAGGATAGCCGAAATGCGTCGGATTTACAAGGGCTTGTATCTCAACCAGCAGCGGACGGTTGCCCTCTAGTGTTGCTAATATGACTGACCCGTCGGTGTTTTGGCGCTCGGCTAGTAGTGCGGCAGACGGGTTTTCAACTTGCTTCAATCCCTCTTCGACCATCTCTAAAATCGCAGCCTCAGATGTACTACCGTAACGGTTTTTGATAGCGCGTATAATCTTGAAGCCACCGTAACGGTCACCTTCAAAGTTCAAAACAACATCCACTAAATGCTCTAGAACTTTCGGACCGGCAATCGAGCCTTCCTTTGTGACATGGCCAACCAATACGACAGATGTATTTGATGATTTGGCCGCACGTATGATAACGTTACTCGAGTTAGTGATTTGACTGACTGTGCCAGGTGCAGATGTTATTTCGTTGAGTGATAGGGTTTGGATGGAATCAACAATAACCAAATCATAGGTGCCTTCAGATATGGTTGCCGCAATATCGTCGGCACTAGTACTGCTAGCCAGGCTCAATGCTTCCTGCTCGTGCGCACCTAAACGCTCGGCACGTAACTTTATTTGGCCTGCTGATTCCTCGCCGCTAACGTATAGAACTGATTTTTTATTAGCAACATTTGCTGCAATTTGTAGCAGCAGGGTGCTCTTGCCGATGCCAGGCTGGCCGGCCATCAACAACACTCCGCCAGACATTAATCCGCCACCCAATACTACGTCTAGTTCGCCAAAACCAGTTACCAGTCGGTTTTTGACATTGTCTAACTGGACTTGGGATAATTTCTTTGCTTTTAGCGGCGTACCCCGACTTTTAGCCACTGCAGATTTACCAGTCGAGACTGGTGTGGACTCGAGCAGTGAGTTCCACGAACCACAATTTTCACACTTGCCTACCCATTTGCTGTATACAGCCCCACATTGCTGACATGTATATTGAGTTGTTGATTTTGCCATTAGTACTAGTTTATCAGATATCTACAGGCTTGGCACGCTGGTGCTATCGACCTTTGAATTTAAATCTTTCACCTTGATATTGAGGTCTTCTAGTTGTGTGCGCATAGCTTCGTACGAGGCAATTTTGGCGTCAATTAAATCTTTTTGATCACTCAATGCTGCATGGCGTGATACTAACTCTGCCCTAGCTGTATTAAATTCTGATTGCGAAGCAAATGAGCCCTGCATGTCAGCACGATTGTTGAAATCATCAATATCACTATTAAGCTTTGTGGTATCGGCATTGTATTGCTCAGTTAATGTATTGATTTCGGTTGCGAGTGCGTCGAGTTGAGCAACAAGTTGGTTTTGCTGGTTTTTGACATCGTTAAATATTTTGTCATATTGTGATGCAAACGTAGTAATAATACTTCTGTTAATAAAATACTGCTTGTAGTAATCTTCTAGGTCGGTCGGCAAATTGGCTGACTCTGTGCCTAGTATAGAGTGTAGTTCGTTATTGCGCTCGCCTGGTTCGGTTTTGTCATATATCTTTAAGCGCTCGGCTAATTCTGGGTTAGCTTTTTGCACGCTGGGCAAGGCAGCTTCAATCATTTTGTTGACGTTCTTTTTCTCGATATACGAAAGCCTATCATAGGCGCCGTGTAACATCTCATGAGCCGCTGTAACCTGTCTAACACCTGCCAAACGTGGGTCGGTTACATTATATATATACATGTGCTGAGGGCCGATATAACAACCTAGGACTACAGTCTGCTCTACTTTTTTCTCGCAATGCTTGTTAAAAGTGTCTCGACTATTGAGTTCGGGTTGCGCTGCAAGGAACAGGAATTTGCCTTTTTCGGTAAATTGTATTTGATCCGCAACTTGGTTTACTTCTTGGCTGGGTTTGTAGACCTGTGCAACCACAAACTGGTCAATAATGTTCTGATAGTTGAGTGCAAGCAAAAGAAATCCAGCTAGGATAAGCATTGTTGTTATAAGAGAGGTTATATGTTTTGACTGCACTCTATTCGGCCTTTAAATCAACCTTTAAAGCATTGTTAGCAACTGTCGCTTGCAACACATCGCCTTTTTTAAAGTCGCCTGACAACATACCATCGGCAATGATGTGTTCTAGTTCATCTTGTAACACGCGCCGCAAAGGCCGTGCGCCATTGAATTCGTCGTAGCCTTTGTCTATCATCCATTTTTTTGCCTGAGGGTTTACGACGACACTGAGACCTTGGATATTTAGTCGGTCTTTGAGGTCTTTTACTTGCAGGTTAAAAATTTTACCAATCTCTGGCCGAGTCAGTGCATGAAATACAATCACCCCATCAAAACGATTAATGAGTTCTGGACGCATCATTTTAGACAAAGCTTCCCTTGCAGCAGATTCGTTCTTTTGATGTAAATCATCTAGTTTTTTTGTGTCGCTGGCCGACTTTACCTTAAACCCTAGACTGGCCTCTTTCTTCATAGATTCTGCACCTAGGTTGCTGGTCAATATAACAATCGTGTTAGAAAAGTCGACGCTACGACCCTTGGCATCTGTCAAACGACCGTCTTCTAGTAGTTGTAGTAGCAATTGGAATACATCCGAGTGTGCTTTTTCGATTTCATCGAGTAGAACTACACTATACGGCTGTCGACGAATTTTATCGGTGAGTTGACCCCCATCATCATAGCCAACATATCCAGCTGGCGCACCAACCAAACGACTGGCGCTGTGCCGTTCGCCAAACTCACTCATATCAATTTTGATTAGTGCGTCTTCGTTGCCAAAGACCTCACGGGCCAATACGCGTGCTAGCTCTGTTTTACCTACGCCAGTTGGACCCATAAAGATGAATGATCCGATTGGGCGTTTTTTACTGGCAATACCTGAACGGCTACGACGGATGCTTTTGGAAACTTTTTCGATAGCTTCTTTTTGTCCGATAACTGATTTGCTGAGGTGACCTTCGAGGTTGCGTAGTAGTGCGGCTTCTTTGGATACAACTCTATTGACTGGAATACCCGTCATAGTTGAGATTGCGGCGGCTACATCGTCGGTAGTTATAGCAATTGCGTCACGCTTTTCATCTATGTGAAGTTTCTTTAGTTTGTCGGTTAGTTGCGATATGCGTGTTTTGCACATAGCAGCACGCTCGTAGTTTTCGTTCGTGACGGCTTCTTCCATCTTGTCATTCAAGAGATTGATTTCGCGCTGTATATTACGAGCTTCGGGTAATAAGACACCATTTTTGACACGTACTTTGCTGGCAGCTTCGTCGATAACGTCGATAGCTTTATCTGGCATGAATCGCTCACTAACATAGCGGTCGGCTAAATTGACTGTGTCATCTATAATTTCATCACTCAATTTGACCCCATGGAAATCTTCGTAATGATGGCGTAGACCTTTGAGAATCGCTACCACGTCTTTAAGCTTTGGTTCAGGAACAATGATTGATTGTAGACGACGCTCTAGAGCTGCGTCTTTTTCGATATGTTTTCGATATTCATCAATAGTCGTCGCACCGATTAGGCGCATTTGTCCACGTGCTAGGGCTGGTTTGAGGATATTCGCTGCATCCATAGAGCCCTCGGCGGCACCGGCGCCGATGATGAGGTGTAGTTCATCAACAAATACAATAATATTCGAGTCGTCGCGAATTTCGTTCATGACTTTCTTTAGGCGCTCTTCGAACTCACCACGATATTTTGTGCCAGCAATCATACCGGGTAGGTCTAATTGAATAATCCGTTTGTCTAGTAAATGCTCTGGGGCCTTTTCACTGGCTATTCGTTGTGCTAAACCTTCAACAATTGCAGTCTTTCCGACGCCAGGGTCGCCAATTAGTACTGGGTTGTTTTTGGTTCGACGAGACAAAATAGTAATCATACGATTGATTTGCTCATCTCGGCCAATTACTGGGTCTAATTCATCCTTGGCTGCCAAGGCTGTTAAGTCGATACCAAATGTGTCTAACATACCTTTCTTTGTTTTACGTTTAAAGCCAATTTTGGCTCCAGAGCTACCTAGGTGGTAGGCTTCTTTTTGATCACGCAAATAATCATCGAGCTCGTTCGTAATTTCTTGCATATCGATATTCATGTCACGCAGTAGCACGCTAGCACGAGCATTCTTTTGTGACATTATGCTGAATAAAATATGTTCGGTGCCACAATAATCTTGGTGGAATTCTTGAGCAGTTTCCCAGCTCATCTTTAGTGTTAGTTTAGCCGTTTCGCTGAGACCTGTTGCGCCTGCACTAATAACTAATGAGCGAGGCGTGAGGTTGAGCGCTGTGTGAGCCCGCTCTAATGTCACACCATTGTCAAATAATATTCTACCGCCAACAGATTCGGGTTGAGATAAAAGGCCGAGCAATAAATGTTCGGTCCCTATATACGAACTACCAAGACTACGTGCAATAACCTCAGCCTGTTGTAGGCTTCCTCGTGCATTGTCAGTTAGATACTGAGCAAAATCTTGAAAGTTTTCTGGCATACTTATATTCTACCTCCAAATATGTCTATATGTATACCTAAAATTATATATAAATTAGCACTCATGTCAAGTGAGTGCTAATTGGGTAATTTTATTTACTCTGTTGCTTCTTCGACGGCGTTGAGTAGTGAGTCTTCGATGTTTTTGCGTGGTTTTTCAGCAGGCTTCGAGGCTGTTTCGATATCTAGTTCGTAGCCAGCTAGTTGTGAAGCAAGTCGTACGTTTTGTCCACCACGACCGATTGCGATTGATTGCTGGTCTTCGTTAACAAAGACTTTGGCTCGTCTATCGCCTTCCTTGTCGCTAACAATCTCTATCTTCTGCACTTCGGCAGGAGATAGAGCTGCTTTGATGAAGGTTTCGGTATCATCACTATACGAAATGATGTCGATTTTTTCTTGGTCACCGACTTCGTTCATAACAGCCTGGATACGTGTACCATGACTACCAACAAAGGTACCTACTGGGTCGACGCCTGGAACGTTCGAGACAACAGCGATTTTAGAACGGCGTCCAGCCTCACGAGCGATAGTCTTGATTTCAACTGCGCCTGTTTCGATTTCTGGGACTTCACTGGCAAACAATAGTTTGATAAACCCTGTGCTAGCACGAGATAGGATAAGTTGTGGACCACGGTTGCCTCGCTCGATTTCTTTTAGTAGGACCTTCACACGTGAGCCAACAGAATAATATTCACCCTGTATTTGTTCACTAGCTGGGATGATACCAGTAGCGTTACCTAGGTCAATACGTACGACACGGGGTTCAACACGCTGTACTGTACCATTGAGGATTTCACCGACCTTGTCTTCGAATGCTGCGCTGACTACTTCGCGCTCAGCTTCACGTAGACGTTGCAATACAACTTGCTTTGCGGTTTGTGCAGCTACACGACCGAAAGTCGTAGCTTTTGCAGTTTGTTCCTCGATAAAGTCACCAATTTTAGCATCTTTTTGGACTTTTTGAGCGTCCTCGAGACTGATTTCATTGATGTCGTTCTCAACTTCCTCGACGACTTCGCGGCCGACAGAGATAGATGCTTCGCCACTGCTAGTATTTAGTACTGCTTTCACCAATTGGTCACGCTCGCCGTTATCACGACGCCATGCAGCAGCGATTGCTTGTTCGATTACTTCTACCACCGTTTCTTCGGGTAGGTTTTTTTCTTCGGCAATTGTACGAACTGCCATTGTTAGTTGTTTGAGGTCTAATCCATCCATTGTTCTAAGCTCCTTTGATTAAAAAACCCGGGCCTTTCGGTCCGGTTAACTGTTTGCCATTATATAAAACTTTCGCTCTTAGCGCAAGTATTACCAGATTTTAGCGCGCTCTCTCTCTAGCCTAAACAACTGGTCATAGGGAATTAATGAAAACGCATCATAAAAACTATCAACATGCTGCAACATAGCATTCACCCTAAATTCTCCTGGTGGATGTGGGTCAGTCAGTGCAAACTCTCTGGCCTTTTGCTCTCGATCTTGGCCAACTTCCGTTCTAGCAAAGTTAATGAAAAAATCTTGTACATCTTGATCAGTTATTTTTTCACCCATTTTCTGTCGCAAAGCATCAAGTGCTAGTTCTATACCCCCTAAATCCGCAATGGCTTCGCCTATCACTAGCTCGCCATTAAGAGTAATGCCTGGCAGTACTTCAAAACCATTCGCTTGGTCTTTGATAATTTGTGCCTTTTTAGAAAAGCGTTTTCTTTCAGCAGCCGTTTGCCATTGGCGC
Source organism: Candidatus Saccharimonadota bacterium (assembly GCA_030645815.1). Lineage (GTDB taxonomy): Bacteria > Patescibacteriota > Saccharimonadia > Saccharimonadales > Saccharimonadaceae > JACPYF01. The sequence goes on along the minus strand of JAUSMW010000149.1, from coordinate 76,464 downwards.
ACATTTCCATCTGCATCAAACTGGCAGCCTTGGTCATCAAAGCCATGCGTTAGCTCGTGCCCAATCACTGCGCCTATACCGCTGAAATTGTGCGCATGTGACGCAGCTGGATCAAAAAACGGGGGCTGCAGAATGGCAGCCGGAAAACATATGACCAAACGATTTGGATCGTGATATGCGTTCACTGTTTGTGGGCTCATATGCCATTCTTCTCGGCTATTGGCCTGTCCTAATTTGGCTAACGAGTAGTCTGTATTGTACTGTTCCATGGCAAGTACATTACCCAAATATGAGTCTCTCGTAACCGTCATGTTGCTAAAATCACGCCAAACATCAGGGTATCCGACTAAAACCTTCATGTTGTTAAGTTTTTTCACTGCATATTGCTTGGTTTTATCACTCATCCAATCTAGTTCACCAATTCTACGGGCAAAGGTTTTGGAAACATCGTCAACCATAGACACTACTTGTTTTTTTGAAGCTTCAGGGAAATGCCTTTGGGCATATATTTTGCCAATATTTTCACCCATCAAATACTCACCCCGTAGCACAACACGCTTCCACAGTGGCATATTCTCTTTTGCGCCAGTTATAGCCTTGCCGTAAAACTGAAAGTGGAGTTCTGAGGTCTGGCTAGAGATAAGTGGCAGAAATTTTCTGACGAGGTGCCATTGCAGATACATCTTCCACTGATCTAGGTTGCTATCAACAAATTGCTCGTTAATAAATGTTATAAATTCCGGTTGATCAACAGTAATATTATCTGTATTCGTCCATCCTAACCCTTGGGCAAAACCGTCCCAGTCAATATTAGAATATTGTTTTTTCAGATTATTAAATGTGATTGGGTTGTAGTTACCTTCTACATCGCGCAGCTCAGAGTTTGTACGCTGTTTTTTGGCCATAGCTGTTTCAAAATCAATAATCGTCTTTACGAACTTTTCATTACTCGGTGCCAATTCCTCGAATATACCTCTAGCTTGTACTAGCAAATGTTCATACTTTTGGCGTGTCTTCTTCATATCTGTACTATCAGACAGATAATAATCACGATCAGGCAATGATAAGCCTGACTGGTACAAGCGCAGTATGTATTTTGATGAGTCGGTATCATCCGTGTCTATATAAATCTGCCACGGGCTATCCAGACCTATACGATGTAATTGGCCTAGCAGTAATGATAGCGATGCGGTGTCGGTTATTGCAGCAACTTTTGACAAGTATTCCTGCGCGATATCCATGTGTTTTGTGCTAAAGTTGTCAAAATTGATACCAGTATAATAAAAATCCTTTGCTTGCTGAGTTGTCACGTCCTTTGCTTCGCTATTTTGCAGCCCTTCATATATATCACGCACCTTTGACCAAGAATCTTCTCGTAGGACATTAAAAATACCCCAGCGAGATTCACTATCGGGGATTGGGTTGTTTTTGGTCCAGATATTATTGACGTGACCATAGAAATCGTCTTGTGGGCGGATAGTGCTATCGAGTTTTGATTGGGAAGCATCCTTTGTCATTAATATCGAGTATACCCGAACAGTGAGCAGACTGACAAATGGCTTGTTGTACGACGACCAAATTGTTACTATATATATAGCAATGTTTGTACTTTTGCGTTAGCAAATTTCCACAGACAAGCTTTAATAATCTTTTACCGACGTGCCTTGACTGGCCTAGCGTCACCGCCAGTAAAAAACCTTAGCAAATAAAGGATTATTAAAGTGTCTCTAACAATCAATGAACGAATAACAGTAGTAGCGGTATTTGCTGATAAAACAGCACCGCTAACTCCCGTGCATATGCGCTGGGGTAAGAAACAATACAGACTAGGCAAAGTAGATTTTTATCACACAACCCGAGACGGACATCATACAGTCCACCATTTTTCGCTGACAGATGAAGAGCAGTCGATGTATATGAAACTGGCTTTTAATAGTGGTAATTTAACCTGGACGCTACAAGAAACCGAGGCCTGTCAATGAAACATACGGCCGGTAAAGTTGAGCTGGGCATCAATAAAATAGAGCCTAGAATCATGCATATCGACCTCAACTCGTGCTTTGCAACGATTGAGCAACAGGCCAAGCGCCACTGGCGTGGTCAGCCAGTTGGCGTTGTGGCTTATGACAGCCCTGGCGGTATCATACTGGCAGCTAGTTATGAAGCAAAGCGATTAGGTATCAAACTAGGCACTCGTGTATGGGAAGCGCAAAAAATTAGCCCCGGCATACACATATGCTGCGTTGATCCTCCAAAATACCGCGAAGCACATAGGTTATTTCGCGAAGTGTTGGAAAATTACACTAATAACATAAAAGCTCGCAGTATCGACGAGTTTGTACTGGATTTGTCTGATAGCAAAGCTATCAGGGACGGCAAAACCATGCAGCAAATAGGATATGAAATCAAACAAGAGGTGTATAGACATGTTGGTGAGGCAGTGAGCTGTAACGTCGGCATCGGACCGAATCGTTTTTTAGCAAAATTAGCGTCCGGACTGAACAAGCCAAACGGGCTCGACACGATTGATAGCAATAATATGGATGAGATATACGCCCGACTAGATTTGCAGGACTTGCCTGGTATTAACCGACGCTACGATGCACGGTTGCGCATTGGAGGCATTGGTACTGTTACCAGTATGTTCGAGGCTGATGCACAACAATTACGTGGTATCTTTGGCGGTATAGTCGGTTATTATTGGTGGTTGAGGCTGCGTGGTTGGGAAATCGATGACCGCGACTGGAAGACTGGTAGCCAAATAGGACACCAATACGCTATGAAAGAAAAATTACCTCACGATCAACTAGACCCAATTATATTTAAATTGTCACAAAAAATCGCTCGCCGACTCAGTAATAAAGACCTCAAGGCCGTTGGTATACGCGTGGGTCTACGCTACGTGCGCTCGCCCTATTGGCACAAGTCAACGCATCTATCACACCAGCTGATTACAACGCAGGACATATTTCGTGCGGCACGTGACCTCATCGACATCCATGCACCCAAAAATGCTGGGCTGGTTAGTTTGCTATCCGTCACAACTTTTGATTTTCAGTCCGTTGACCCAGAGCAATTAGCATTTAATATGACCGATAGACCCCTGGTAAATAGGTCTGCAATCTCCAAGGCTATGAACATCGTCAATAGTCGCTATGGTGATTTTGCGCTGATACCGGCAACTATGATTGGCACCGACGATATTGCTGGTGATTCGATAGCCTTTGGTAATTTATCGTAGGTTTTCTAAAAAATCATCTACTACAGGTGGCGTGCCACTCATAGATATAGCATCGAGCTGGATATCCCCATTATGGCTGTGCCAGTGCTGCCAAACTCTGGCTGCAAACTTCATTTGTTTCAGTTTTTTGGGCGTGATGGCGTTGAGACCATCACCGTGAGAGGCAATTTTGCGATATTTTACTTCTATTAGATGTACAATGCTGTCTTTTTGGGCCACAACGTCGACTTCACATAGTTTTGTTCGCCAATTTTTATCAATAATTCTGAAACCTAAACCTTCTAGATGGGTAGCAGCTGCATCTTCGGCTATACGCCCTGCTGTAGACGTGATTTTGTCGGATTTTTTAGTTGATTTGAATTCCATTCCTAAGGTTTTTTTAACTGGTGTAAAACTAAGCCTGTGCAGTAGACTAGGTCCATTTTTAGCTAAAGTTTCACTATGTATAGCTGTGCCGTAGCCGACATGCTTTTTAAAGCCATATTGTGGGTAATCTTTGTTAGCAACTTCGCTCATATAGTAGTCCCTGGCAACTTTGGCAATTATACTAGCAGCTGACACACTAGGTACCAACAAATCTGCCTGCTTCATGGTCGTTACCCTAGGGTCGTCTAATAATTTGATTGTTCCATCAATGATTATTTCGTCGTAAGGTGTATCGATATCTTTCACCGCTAAACGAGTTGCCATTTTTAACGCTTCGGACAAACCAATCTTGTCGATAGTCTCGGCTGACACCCAACCCAAACCTATTGCGGTGGCCTTTTCTTTTATTTCCCGCGCCAGTACACTGCGTCGTTTTGGTGTTAGTTTTTTACTGTCAGTCAAGCCATCGATTTGTTGGCCTCCTAAAACCACAGCGCCAACAACTAATGGTCCTGCCCACGCACCCCTACCGACTTCGTCTATCCCCAGTATCATGGCTCCTACTATAGACTATTGCAAACATTTATATTAAGATAACAGGGATTACGAAGGATTTTTAATCGGACGGAGTCGCACCTACACAGACAAAGGAGTAAACGATGACAGGAATACGTGGTACTAACTGCGGAGGCGGTAAGGGCGGACCTGCCCGCGGAGGTGGAGGCGGTGCTCAGGAGTTCACGCTTCGCGTTGGCGGCTCAGGCAGGGGTTAAAACCCAGCTTCCCGACATGCAGCCTGCTATCGTGATGATGGTATGATCGATGCCGCTAACCATCAAACACTACACTCACTCTTCGCCCTCGTGAGTGTTGGTGGGTTGCATATTGCGTGGGTGGTGGTGTGTTCTCTTAGCACGCCACCACCTTTTCGCAGCTTTACTCCTTGTCTGTCACTTTATTGAACTTTCTTAAAACTACCTTTAGGTAGTTTTTGTTATTTTTACAAAAAAAGGGTTTACATGTAAAAACATAAGGTCTATAGTAGATATTAGGTTTAGATAGCGAAAGACCACGCATGATGCGGAGAGTTTCGCCAGTACAAACACAAACAAGACGAGAAACCAAAAACTTTCACCATAAAATGATTTTCATCACGAGCCGTTCTCATCATGGATGACGGAGTATCGATGAATTTCATGCAACTCGAGTTTGCTCCATCTCGGAACTAACGTCGTTGCGGCCATTTGGTGATTAGTACGGCGGACGATGCTTTCACCAGCATCGTCCGCCACAAGGTCCCTCTCGTCTTTTTTCATACCCAGAAATAGTTTGACAAAAGTATTGACAAGTTTTTTAGTATTATGTTATTATTATCCTCATACCAGACACCCGTCTGATATGCACAACCAAACGCAATCGAAGAGAAGAAGGTTACCTCTACATGAAGACGACCATCATCACTCTCGCCGCGGCACACGGCACACCTGTCGGCTCGTCGAACTCCGACCAGGTATTCGGAACTGACAGCTCGGCCGCCACCGGCGGCATCCTTGGCCACAAGCCGGCCGCACACGACGACATCTCGGACCAGCTCGGCTTCGCGCCTGACTGACCCTGACCCGTCGCCGCGTTTCCCCGCGCTGTGAGAACTTGGCTCATACCGGCTAGCTAATAGCCGCCCAAGAAACCTCACGGCACACAGACCACCCCGGGCCACCATTCATTGGTGCTGCCCGGGGGAGGTCTCTTTTTTTAACAAACCAAAAACCACCCTATTTCGGGTGGTTTTTTTTATTATTCAATGACCTTATTCTGCTGACTCAGAATGTCGGGCTTCGACTTCAGCTTGCTTTGCTGCCAATGCTTCATCTTCCGCTTTTTTAGCGGCTTCTTTTTCAGCAGCAGCTTTAGCTGTTTCTTCTTTTAGTCGCAATGCTTCGGCTTCAGCTTTAGGGTCGTGTACGTCATTGACAGCTAAACGGTCAAAGTCTGTACCTTTCAGACGAGCACTCTTACCACTACGAGCACGTAGGTAGCTGAGGTAGTTACGACGGACTTTAGAACGTCGAACAACTTCAACTTTTTCTACTAGTGGGCTGTGTAGTAGAAAGCTTTTTTCTACACCTACACCACTGGCAATTTTGCGTACAGTTATGCGGCTAGTGTGGCTGTTTTTGCGATCAGTACGGATAACAACGCCTTCAAAAATCTGAATACGCTCTTTGTTACCTTCTTTAATCTTTTGGTGAACCTTCACCGTGTCACCACTACGAGCATCAACAACAGACGGCTTCATCTGCGCTTTGTTTACTTTGTCGATTAATGCAAAACTCATATACTTTATCTCTCTTAAACTTTATTTCTCAGTTAGTTACAAATTGTATCACAAAGTACCCCTGATATACAAGAGGTGATATACTGGTACTTATGAATTTTGACGAATTGGCGTTAGAGCTACATAAAAAATACAAAGGTAAAATGACCACACAGTTACGTGATAACGAGGAGCTTACTCGTGAAAAACTGAGTGCATACTATACGCCTGGCGTTGCTGCGGTCAGCAAAGCAATTGTCGAAAATCCTGAAAAACTAAAAGATTACACTTGGACGAATAATTTAGTGGCTGTGATATCTGACGGTTCATCCGTCCTAGGTCTCGGTAACATTGGGCCAAAAGCTAGTATGCCTGTTATGGAGGGCAAAGCGCTACTCTTTAAACATTTTGCAGACATCAACTCTGTGCCAATTACCCTAGATGTTCACACTCCAGATGAAATTGTCGCTACAATTAAAGCAATAGCCCCAAGCTTTGGAGCCATCAATCTAGAAGACATAGGCGCGCCTCAGTGCTTTGAAATAGAAGAAAGGCTCAAAGCAGAACTGGACATACCAGTGTTTCATGATGACCAGCATGGGACTGCTATCGTCGTTTTGGCAGGTCTGATTAATGCTATGGAGGTCACAGGCCGTGAACTATCTGATGCAAAGATAGTCGTGTCAGGCGTTGGCGCAGCTGGGACTGCTATTATCAAACTACTCAACAAATATGCCCAGCCTCGCATATTTGCCGTAGACAGCAAAGGTATCATCAGTAAAAATCGTACTGACCTCAACGAACACAAAAAAGAGATTCTAAAATACAGTAATATTTCAGGCATCGATGGTTCGCTGAGTGATATCTTGCAGGGTGCTGACATATTCATTGGCGTTTCACGTGCCGGGCTATTGACTGCCGACATGGTTGAAACAATGGATAAAGACCCTATCATTTTTGCACTAGCCAACCCAACGCCCGAAATCATGCCTGACATTGCAAAGGCTGCTGGTGCTGCGGTAGTAGCGACCGGTCGTAGCGACCTGCCTAACCAAGTCAACAATGCGCTGGCATTTCCTGGAATTTTCCGTGGAGCATTAGACAATAACGTACAGCAAATTACAGATGAGCATAAAATCTCGGCGGCAAAAGTCATTGCGGCATTAGTCAAAAACCCTACTGCAATCGAAATTATACCTTCCGTTATGGACGAGCGGCTAGTACCCGCCATTGCAAAAGTCATTATTTAAGATTATAGTAAGTTTTAGATATGAGACGCATGGACAGAGAGAGACGAAGAGTAAATGAATCATTGCTCGAGGACGCCGTATTTGAAGCAACCGATGATGCTGTCTTGGATAATAGTGAAGCAAATTATGGTGTTCGTGTAACGCTTGCAAGTGGCAAGGTCATCGATACAGAAATTTTTTCAACAATGTTTCTGAGCAATATCCCAGACGGATTTTGTGTCTATCCTTTAAATGGCCTAAATCAGCCTGTAGATTTTGAATCGAATCGTTCATTGTATAGCGATGAACAGTTGATTGCGGTTGCTAGAAGCGCTTTATTGCAACAAACTCCTACATTAGTCGGCAAAAGATAGCTATAGTACTCTGTGGATTTCCTCTAGCGTAGTCTCGCCCGCAAGTGCGCGCAATATTCCAGACTGAATCATTGTCACCATTCCTTGTTGTTTAGCGACTTTTTCTATGGTCTCTGCGTGAGCATCAGCCAATTCGCCACGTAGGAATTTTTGGATTTCCTCATCAACAACCAACTGTTCCATCAATACAACACGACCTTTGTAACCAAAAGGATTTTCCTGGCTGACGACTGGTTTATATAATGTTATGTCACCATCGACATTTGGCTTTTCTATGTTCGCTGGCAAATCACTCAAAACTTCACGTATCCATTTGCTAGTAGCTTCGTCCGCAGTATAAGATTCTTTGTTATCATCTAGCTTTCGGACCAACCGTTGCCCAATAACCAAACGAATAGCTGTCGAAAAGATTGGATTTATACCAATCATATCAATCATGCGCGAGAATGCCGCACTGGCGGTCTCGGCATGAAAAGTTGAAAGTACCAAGTGGCCCGTGATAGCTGCCTGTATAGTTGTACGAGCGGTGTCATTGTCACGAATTTCACCTACCATCACAATATCTGGGTCTAGACGAAGCACCGCGCGTAGCTTTTCAGCGAAGGTTTGTCCGCCGCCAGTGTTAACAGGAATTTGACTGACACCTGGTATACGAAACTCGACTGGGTCTTCTAGCGTCAATATCTTGCGGTCTGGTGTATTTAGGGCATTTATCATACTGTACAAGGTTGTCGATTTACCAGAACCTGTTGGACCAACCATCAGGACCATACCGCGCGGATGAGACACAATCTCATTTATTTGCGCCAATTCGCGTTCATTTACGCCAATTTTTGCCAGGTCTAGTAAAGTTTCGTCAAAGTTAAACAAACGAATCACAACATCTTGGCCATAGACGGTTGGTACTGTCTCGATACGCATATTTAGAAAGTGCTCTGCAATATCACCACGCGCTGGCACTGCTTTTTGCATGCTACCACTCTGTGCGTCATTGCTGGCTGTTGAAATGTTAGCTTTGGTAGCTAGTGATGCCTTGAGTATTCGGTATTTTTCGTGGGTTAGGTTTGCAACCGAGTGCAATGCACCGTCAACACGAAAACGGATACGAACGTTCTCGCGCTGGTTTTCGATATGAATATCACTGGCACCCAGGTTATCTGCCTGGTCAATCAAATAATCTAAAATGTCATCAGTTCGTACTGTGTCTAATGTTTTTGATACCGCATCGATTGTGTCACTATCACCTTCTTTGGCTATTTCGACATCATCGTACACCACCTCTTTTGGTGGGTCGTATCGTTGCATAAACTCGCGGTACCCGGCTTTGCTAATCAACAAGAATTTTGTATTAATGCCTTTTTCGGCCCAGTCTGCATGTAATTTTTGGGTCAGAGATTGCGGTGTATCGCTAGTCACACCATACATATATGGTTCGCGGTCACTACCTTTTTTTAGAGGTATTAGCTTGCCCTGATACATTTGCTCTATCGTGAGCACGCCATCTAGTAACGGTCCCGCGTCAGATATACCGCGAGTGTCTAGATAATCCAAGCCAATCAGTGCTGCCCGTTTCTGGGTAGCACTTTCATCCGTCTCGCGAAAGCGAATAGCTTGTTTGTCATTTGTATCCATACTGCTAGCGTTTATTATACACCAACGTTCTGTGTTATATTGGCACTATGACAAGCCCTCAGATATCAGTTGTTGCACACAATATTCGTTCTAGCCACAATATCGGCTCGATTTTTCGTACTTGTGACGGTCTGGGTGTTGAGCATTTATACATTAGTGGGTATTCGCCGTATCCTGCAATACCAGATGACACCCGGTTGCCGCACGTTGCGGAACGAGTATCATCAGATATTTCAAAGACCGCACTAGGTGCAGAAAAGACGGTACCTTTTACCCACGTTACTAATATCACCAGCACAATTGATGCGTTCAAAGCCCATGGCTATAGCATCATTGGTTTAGAACAAGGTGAAACAGCAGTTCAATTGCCCGATTTTCAACCACCCGCAAAAATTATGCTGATACTAGGCGAAGAGGTGCAGGGAATACCCGCAGAGATACAAAAACACTGTGACACATTGATAGAAATACCTATGCGCGGACAAAAAGAATCTTTCAACGTCAGCGTTGCAGCGGGTATAGCCCTATACGCGTTAAATTACTGATAAGTATTAATCGTTTTCTTTGGTACAAGGTTTTGAGAGTTAGTACATCCGCATGAAGTGTTGTCAACACCATTACCAAGCTGACCGGCTACCCCGCTTCCCCAACAATAAGGCTGCCCTTCGGCCAACGCGCAAGTAAAATCACCTCCCGTGGTAATAGCGGTGATAGTCCTGTCTGTAGGCAATAGACCCGATGTATCCACAGCTCTAGGGTAAAGTGCCTGAGTAGTAGAATTATTACCAATCTGGCCCCTGTCATTTTTACCCCAACAAAAAGCATTACCATTTGCAAGGGCGCAGGTATGATACTCGGCTGAAGAAGAAGATGTCATGTCTGTCATTAAACCTACGACATTGGTAACAGGAGGGGGAGTTGATACAACAATATTAGTGGTTACAGGTGAAGTGATAGTTTGCTGAGTAGTCGAGTTATTACCAAGCTGACCATTACTATTGTAACCCCAGCAGTATGGTTCAGCTCCATAGGCTAATGCACAAGTATAGCTCTTGTTTGCGTATATTTTTTTAACATACCGACCAGATGGCGTTCCGCTAGGCACTCCAGTATTGTAGACTTTTACAGGACTTGTTCGAGAACTGGTAGCACCATCACCTAGCTGTCCATTAGTGCCATTCCCCCAGCAATAGCCTGCGCCGGCTTCAGCCACACCTCCGTCAACTGCACAGATATGACTTGCTCCAGCTGAAATAGCACTGACTCTGCCGATAGTCGATACCGCTGCATCAGGAATATTAGTAGTATTGTTTGTACCGTTACCGTGCTGACCACTTGCGCCATTACCCCAGCAGTAAACTGCTCCGTTTGATAGGGCACAGGCAAAATCTTGACCGGCCGAAATATCTGTAACCCTTTTACCTGCTAGCGTGCCTGTATCTGCTTTAACAGCTACTGGTACGTTGCTGGTAGTGTTGTTTCCATTTCCCAATTGGCCCATATTGTTTGCACCCCAGCAGTAAACTGCTCCGTTGGCTATAGCACATGTAAAGTTAGACCCGCTAGAGATAGAAGTTACGAACTTGCTAGCCAGTAAACCCCCGACAAGACTTGGCTTGTTGACATTAATGGCAGATGAACCAATACCTAGTTGGCCTGTGATGGTATTGTCAGTAGTATCAGGGCTAATAGCAAATGGATTAGCAGCATTTGAGCCCCAGCAATATACACGACCATCAGTCAGCGCACAGACGTGCTTTTTACCAGCACTAATCTGCGTGAATGCCTGTGTAGGACCGTTAACGATAATCACTGTTTCGTATGTGTATGTTCGTACTGTATTTCTCAGTAATATACCGTTTGACACAATATATTTACCAGTAATGTCCTTTTGAGCAGAGCTTTGAAACTCTACCTTGCCAACTATGCGAGCCTTGGCAATACTATCTGCGCCAATTTCTGGCCGTTTTACGGTAAAGGTAGTCTTGTATGGAGATGGCGTAGTGTCTGGGCTACAAGTGGTAGGGTTTGGAGTACATAAGGTTCCAGTACCTGGGTTTTTGTCTGTATAGTTAGAATGAACAGTCGGCACCGAGGTAGAGAGCGAGCCTCCGAGGCATGTCGTGTCTTGGGTTATGAGCGTTGGCCAAGTACTAGGGCTAAGACCCTGATCAACACAGGCAGACACATACGACACGCCCGCCTGCGAGGTTTGTTTAGCCAGACGTTGCCAATATTGGTCAGTTAATGACCTAGCGATGCTAGACGTCAATTGAAATACAGAGAGTCCAAGTGTCAGTAACACAACTGACAGCACAAGGACTGTTGGTAGAACGAATCCGTTGCTGTCTGTTTTTTTGTTATAAAATATTTTCATCTCATACATCCTTAATAATATGAATCGTTCACCCTATACGGTACATTTACGCTAGTTTGCGCAGAATTGTTGGTGCCTAGCTGTCCGTAGTCGTTACGACCCCAGCAATAAGCACGACCATTTGCTATCGCACACGTATACAATTCGCCACCTACTAGCTGCGTCGCAGTTTTACCACTTAGTACTCCAGCTAGGCTAACGTCAACTGGCACACCTGAGTTTGTAGGGCTGTTGCCATTCCCAAGCTGTCCGTAGTCGTTACGACCCCAGCAATAAGCTTTACTGTCCGCTATGGCGCAGGTATGGCCAGAACCACCACTAGATATATTGGTAACCGTCTTGCCGTTGAGCGCATCCGTACCTGTATCTGCTTTTACCGCTATAGGTACATTACTATCTGTAGTGTTGCCAGCTGCACGGCCTAACTGACCATAGGTATTACGTCCCCAGCAATAAGCTTGTCCGTCCGCAATCGCACAAGCGTAGTCGTAGCCTGTAGCTATTTGTGTCACGGTTTTACCTAGCAATACACCTGATGCTTTGGTTACTGGTACAGGAACCGTACTGGTAACACCAGCACCACCCGCACTATTACCTAGCTGACCATAGGTATTGTCACCCCAACAATATACTTCTCCATTAGCGATTGCACAGGCAAACAAGCCCCCCACTTGAACCTGGGAAATATACTTGTCGTATAGCGCATCCCCAGAAGCTGTAGCTTTAGGTGCTACGGAACGCTGAGGTGTACCAGTTGGTGGCGGAGGTATGGTGCGCATAGTAGTGGTACCGTCACCAAGCTGACCTTTGGAGTTATCCCCCCAACAGAGTGCATTATTAGCTACAACAGCACATGTACTTTGTCCACCAGCAGATATCTGATTGGTTATCAGGGTGGGACCAAGAGTTGCTACCTGAACAGGAACAGAAGAACTAGTTGTATTACCAGAGGCACGACCCAATTGGCCATTAGTATTTTTACCCCAACAAGCAACTAGACCACTGTTAACCGCGCACATATGACTCTGACCACCTGATATCTGAGTCATCCGTTGACCATTAAATATATCTGACGTACCCTTTACTACTGGGATTGGCGTAATGCTGTCAGCAGTACCATTATTGCCAAGTTGTCCATCACCTCCTCTTCCCCAGCAATATATATTGCCATTTGATAGCGCACAGTTATGAGAGCCTCCGCCCGATAGTTGTACAGATGGGCGCCATAGGTTGTTAACTATGACATTATTTTTAGACGTGTATGTACGGTTTACAGTAAACGCTGCCCCAAAAGATTTTACGGAGCTGTATGTCTCGCTACCTGATTTGTGTAACGAAGATAAATTATTTGTGTATAAACTAACCGTGACCACGCCCAATAAAATCAAGGCTATTAGGACGGCCTGTGACCATCTACCAAAAATCCTATCCCTCATCAGGCTAGCTATATGTGCCATATGCCTATAATTTTACCATTAGCGTTAACTATTTAACAACCACTTGGTCAGGACCGTACAAACTTTGTATGCTTGCAATGAGCCTGTCGGATATTTGTGTGGTAAATGGCAACCTAATTGCGTTGGATTTGTCTTCACCTAGAACTAATATAACGTGATTTTCACCAGGAGTGCTGCTGAGTTCTTTTTTCATTTCACGTAAACTCTCATGATCGTTTGTGTCTTTGACATGAATGTATATGGTTTTAACTTTGCTTTCCTCTGGGATTTCTGCGACAGCTGCTGATTTCTTGACACCTTTAGGCGATTTTTTACCTTCGGGGACTTTTTGTTGCTCACCCGTCGGTTTGTAGTTGTCGAGCTCTTGTTGAGAGACAATGATAATTTTATCGACGACAACTTTGGCTTCATCTTGTATGTTGCCAGCTTGGTTTCGTGCATTAACGCGGCCGTTGACCCTGATAACTGTGTCTTGCAATAACTGTTCACCAATTTCTTGGTATAACTTTGGAAAAATAATAATTTCAGTTTCACCAAATTTATCTTCTAGTTTGAGAAATGCCATTTTGCTGCCATTTTTGGTTGTTATAGCCCTGACTGTACTGATGATACCGCCAACTGTTAATGACTTGCCGTCTGCCTCAATGGTTACTTGGTCCAGTGGAACGGTCTGCTCATTTAGATAGACAGAATACGGGTCAAGTGGATGCGAGCTGAGGTATAGGCCGAGGAGTTCACGCTCCCATGTCAGGCGTTCTTTTTCGGTGTGTTTGGTTGGAGCAGGCTTTAGGTCCAAACTAGGCGCAATATCAGCAGCAGCTTCGCCTAGTCCAGCAAACAAATCAGTTTGGCCAGACAGAGCGTCTTTTTGCAGCTTTGAAGCAAACGCCAAGATAAGGTCCATATTAAACAACAGGTCGGAACGATCACCCATGGAATCGAAAGCACCTGATTTTACTAATGATTCCCAAACTCGACGGTTGACCTTGTTAGATGGCACGCGTTTTGCGAAATCTTCTGGTGAAGTGAATGGTCCGTCTTCTCGTGCTAACAATATTGCCTCAACTGCACCTACACCAACACCTTTGACAGCGGCGAGACCAAAGCGGATTTCATTTTCACCTGGCACTACAGAAAACTCGACGAAACTGAGATTGATATCTGGTGAAAGGACTTTTAGACCCATATGTTGCGCCTCGGCGATTTCAATTGCTAGACGGTCAATATCCCCCTGATCACTAGTCATAAGCGCCGCCATAAACGCGTCTGGAAAGTGAGCCTTTAGGTATGCTGTCCAGTATGAAATCAATGCGTAACACGCGGCGTGAGATTTGTTGAAACAATAGTTGGCGAACTCTTCTAGCTGGTCCCAAAATAACTCCATAGTTTTACGATCTGCACCGCTGTGTTTGATTGCACCTTCGACGAACTCTGGTTTGATTTTTTTCATCATTGTCATAATCTTTTTACCGACTGCTTTACGTAGGGTATCAGCCTGACCACCAGTAAAACCGGCGAGGTCTTTAGATATCTGCATAAACTGCTCTTGATATACTAAAATCCCATACGTGTTTGATAGTGCATTTTCCATTTTCGGGTGCAGATAGCTAATCTTTTCTTTACCATGTTTTCGCTTGATAAAGCTGTCGATAAACTGCATCGGGCCTGGTCGGTACAATGCCACCATAGCAATGATGTCATCAAAAACACTTGGTTTTAATTGTTTGAGATAGCGTTTCATACCGGCCGATTCTAGCTGAAATACCCCCGTTGTGTCCCCGCGTTGGAATAACTCGTATGTTTTTTTGTCATCTAGTTTCAGTGTGTTTAAATCAATGTCGACTTTGTAGACCTTTTTGATGATTCGCATTGCGTTGTTGATTGTGGTCAAGTTAGATAACCCCAAAAAATCCATCTTTAGTAGGCCTAAATCTTCAATCGGAAACATTGGATACTGCGTCGATATGACTCCTTTTTGTGCCATTTCCAGTGGTGCGAATTTTACCAAATCATCAGGTGCAATCACGACTCCGGCGGCATGCACACCGTGCGAGCGAATAGTCCCTTCCAACCTGGATGCAAAATCAATGACTTCATGAGCTCGTTCGTTAGTTTCGTATTCGTTTTTTAAATCAGCATCATCCTGAATGCTTTTTGCTAGTGGGATATGCCGCCCCTGGACTGGCGGTGGGATCATCTTTGCCAAGTGGTCTGCCTCTGCATATGGCACTTCTAGTACACGTGCTACATCACGAACTGCCGCACGAGCAGCCATGGTACCAAAAGTAACAATATTCGCGACACGGTCATGACCGTACTTGTCGATACAATATTGGATTACTTCATCACGACGCGTGTCCTGGATATCGATATCAATATCAGGCATTGATATACGGTCAGGGTTGAGAAACCTCTCGAACAGCAAATCATAATGAATAGGGTCTAGGTCGGTGGTATTGAGGGCGTACGAGATGATAGAGCCAGCAGCACTACCACGACCTGGACCAAAGATAATGCCACGGTCTTTGCCCCAGTTGATAAAATCTTGGACAATCAAAAAGTACCCGTTAAAACCCATATTATCAATAACGCTGAGCTCAAACTTTGCTCGTTCTAGCACGTCTTCTGGCAAATTCTTTTTTGCCTCTGCAATAGTCAACTGTAAGGCTTTTTTACGCTCGGTGTTGCCATAACGCCATGCCAAGCCTTGATAGACGAGTTTTTGCAGATAGCTTTTTTCGGTTTCTTTTGGTGGTGTAGGAAAGGTAGGAATCAATATACTACCTAGTTCAATTTCAACATCACAGCGATCAGCGATGGCTTTGCTAGTTGTGATGAGCTCTGGCTGGTCGCCCCACTTTTCTATAATTTCGTTCGGGTCACGAACATGCAGATGAAAACCATCCAGGCTCATGCGGTTTTTGTCAGACAAATAGGCGTTTGTACCAACGCATAGTAATATTTCGTGAGCTGGTGCATCATCCTTGTTGAGATAATGGGCGTCACCGGTTAATACGCGAGGGATGTCTAGCTCTTTAGATAACCTCTCGACACCTTCGTTAATTTTTAACTGGTCTTCCCAGTCACCATGGTCTTGGATTTCTAGGTAATATCGGTCACCAAATATTTTTTTATACCAACTAGCGATTTTTTTAGCAGGTTCGTAGTTGCCGTTTTTGAGTGATTCGCCTACTTCGCCACTGGCACAGCCGCTGAGGATAATGAGTCCCTCGTTATACTTTTCTAGCAGGTCATGGTCTATGCGGGGTTTATAGTACAAGCCATCTAGGTTAGCTATGGTAGAAAGCCGCATCAAGTTTTCGTAACCCTTGTTATTCATCGCTAAAATGATGAGGTGATAGCGAGCTTTATCATGTTGAGCTTCTTTGTCAGTATGTTTTCGGGCGGCAACATAGGCTTCCATGCCGATGATTGGTTTGATGCCCTCACCCTTACAGGCCTTATAAAAATCAATTGTTCCAGAGAGCGTTCCGTGGTCAGTCATAGCCACCGCTTCCATACCCATCATTTTGACACGCTCTACCAGGGCGTCAATTTTAGTCATGCCATCGAGCAAGCTGTGGTGCGTGTGGTTATGTAGGTGCACATAATCAGACGGCTGTAACGAAACTGTTTGCTTACTCACTCACCTTGCCCTTCTCACACCCTTTATTGCTGTACTGTCTGGCTTTGTTTTGTTTCTATAGATTCAATCAAATTATCCGGTACATTTAATAATGTGAGTATCCATATCACAAAAGACACAATAATGGTCGCGCCTATGACCGAGCCGAGTCCAAAAAATATACCACGTACAAAGTTCATCTTGTACACGCGCCACCTGTACTTGTAGTGATCATCAAAAAGTTGTTCTAATAATTCACGATGAGCACCGATAACCTGGTCTCTTTTCACATTGTCTTTTGTATCTTGTAGCACGTTTTTAGACATATCTATTTGCTGGACTTGTTAAACTCTCTTTTAGCTGCGTCTGCTGCTTTTTCTGTGCGTTTTTTCAAGTCTTCGGCAGTAGCCTTGGCTTCGTTGACCTTGGCTTTTGCTTCTTTTTTAGCTTCAGCAGTTTGTTTGCTTACTTCCGCCTTTGTAGACTCATAAGCGTCGACTGTTTCTTGTTTTGCTTCGTCGGCTTTTCTTTTGATATCTTCACGAGTTTCTTTACCACTTTTTGGTGCTGCTAGTACTCCAGCTACTGCACCTGCTATAGCACCTAGAAATGCTCCTGCTGCGAATTTTTTACTCATTTTATTTCCCCTTTCCTTTTGCTGCTTGGTTAAATTGTTTCAAGATTAGTTTTGCGATTATCATCGGTGATGTTACTTTACTCACACCACTGACTACCGTTTCTACATTTTCTGCCGTTGCTTGTACTGACGCTGCAACCGAATTAACTCGTCGCACAAAAGTAATCACCATTATCAGTAAAATAATAGATAGTAGCAGTGATACTGCTAAAAATACGCTCAAGATTATGACTAATATATACGCTGGGTCTGACATGTACCTCTCCTATAGTGCACTATTTTGTGTTCTGTCTATATTATACCACCAGAAGGTGTACAAATAATACAAATTGCCACAGTTATAAACGTTCGCGAATCAGCTTTTGAGCCAAGGCTGGGTTTGCTCTGCCCTGGGATTGTTTCATTACCTGTCCAACGAGGAAGCCAATGGCTTTGTCGCTACCAGCTTTAATGTCCTCGACTGCCTTTTGCGATGCAGGGTCTGACAGTACTTGCTCAACAATTCTGATGATTTCACCTTCATCACTGACTTGCAGTAGGTTTTTTTCATTAGCGATTTCACGAGGTAACTTGTCATCACTTGATATCAGTTTGTTAAAGATTTCTTTGGCTGCAGTTGAGCTCAGTTCATTTTTTTCAACCATTTCTGATAATTCAACCAACTTGTCTTTGTTTAGTATAAGTTTTTCATTGTTACTTTCAGCATCGACTGAACTAGCGAACCAGTTGCCAATTCTCTTTGTGATAGTAGGGTTGGTAGAATCTTGTACATTCAAAATCAACTGAGCTACTTTTTGGTCTGACAAAATTGTATTGATAACGGATATATCTAATCCCAGTTCTGACCAAGCCTGGCGATACACATTTGGTAGCGCTGGAAGTTCACTTTCTGCTGTATCGATTTGCTCTGGCTTCAATACAATCGGAGGTAAATCTGGGTCGGGCATATAACGATAATCTGGTGCGTTTTCTTTGGACCGCTGTGTAAAGGTTTTTTGTTTGGCATCATCCCAGCCACGAGTTTCCTGTTCTACTTCGTTACTTTTTTCCAAAATCTCAATTTGTCGCTTTGTCTCGTACTCGACAACTTTTTCTACAGCTTTGAATGAGTTGAGGTTTTTGACTTCGGCACGTTTGCCCAGCTCGCTAGCACCTTCTGGTGCCACAGAGATATTCACGTCAAAACGCATATTCCCGTGGTACAGGTCGCCATGCGTTGCACCGACATAAGTCATTAGCAAATAAAGTTCCTGGGCATAAGCTTTGGCTTGCTGAGCACTATGTATATCAGGTTCAGATACAATTTCGATTAACGGTGTACCGACGCGATTCAAATCAACCAAACTATAATCATTATAATGAGTTAGCTTGCCAGCGTCAGCCTCTAGGTGAGCATGGTGTATACGAACATCAAAAGTTTCACCATCTATTGGTACTTTTACTAAACCTTCTAAAATAATCGGCTCATATAGCTGAGTAATCTGGTAACCATTTGGTAAATCCGGATAAAAATAATGTTTGCGATCAAAGCGACTAGTCAGCGCAATCTCGCTGCCAAGCGCTAGGCCAGCTTTGATAGCTAGTTCAACCGCGCCCTGGTTCAACACTGGCAACATACCGGGCAAACCATAATCAATCGGTGATACTACGCTATTTGGTGACTCGTCACGTGCATCGTTATTAGCACCACTGAATAGTTTCGTTTTAGTGGCCAATTGTACATGACATTCTATGCCTATTGTTGGTACAAATTTCGTCATAGCGCCCCCACATCTTTCAATGCTTGCTTGAAAGCTTTTAGTGCATACCTAGCAGTCTTAGGCTTTACTGAAACATCTGGTTCATGAGCAATTTGATTGCGTAATTTGTGAGCTGCCCACACGGCATTGTTATTGCTAAAAGTACTGCGTGCACTTTTCATTCGTTCGCCCATTGTCTGCCCTGAAAAGCCACGAGCTTGCAGCGCAGCGCCCAATAATTTATCGGCGTTCAAGATTGCCAAATGACATGACGCTTCATCGTCAATGATACTGGCTTCTATTTTGAGCCACTTACTGCGAAATGCCTCGACGTCTAAACCAGGAGATTTTTTGCGGGTTGCCGCCATGATGCCGAGCATGACAAAACCTAATATCAAGATACCAATGACCATGATGACCACAATACTATTCATTGTTCGCCTCCATTGATTTTGCCAGAGCTAACAACAATGCATCATTTTTACGCTGGCCTATGAGTTGAACACCGATAGGTAGACCTTCACTGTTTGTCCCTGCAGGTACACTAATCGCTGGCAGACCAGCCAAACTGGCGGGTACGGTCATAACATCTGCTTTGTACATTTTTAGCGGGTCGTCTGTGTTTTCGCCTATTTTGAATGCTGGCGATGGTGCGACTGGGCTGACTAGCGCATCGTAATTTTCAAATAGTTCGTTGAATTGTTGTATCAATAGGGTTCGAGCTTTGGCTGCTTGGTTAAAGTATGCGTCGTAATAACCGCTGGATAATACGTAGCTACCAATCAAAATACGTCGTTTGTTTTCTGACTCAAAACCTTGGTCACGGCTTTTGCCGTATAGGTCAGCTAGGTCTTTTGCGTCAGCTCGGACACCGTATCGGATACCATCGTAACGTGCCAAATTCGAGCTAATTTCGGCTGGAACAATAACATAGTACATAGCGAGGCTCGCTGGAGCTAGCGGTAAGCTCACCTGGCTGACTGTGTGGCCTTTCGCCTGTAGGCTGTCAGCGTATTTTGTCACTGCATCTTTCACATCATCATCCACACCTTCGTCCATTGCTTCGCTGATAATACCTATTTTTAATTGCTTTGGTGCGTTGCCAGATGGTGTAAAGAAATCCGGTAGTGTTGTCCCGTCATAGTCGTCTTTGCCAGCCAAAATATCTAGTACGAGTTCTGCATCAGCGACGTTTTTGGTGATTGGACCGATAACATCTGTGCTACTAGCCATAGCAACTACACCAAAACGACTGACAGTTCCGTAGGTTGGTTTGACGCCAACTACACCGTTAAAGCTTGCTGGCTGACGTATAGAGCCACCAGTATCGCTACCGAGTGCAAATGGCACAATACCGAGGGCTACAGCAACTGCCGAGCCGCCAGACGAACCACCCGCTACACGCGTATCATCAGCTGCGTTTTTGGTTGGGCCGTAGGCTGAGTTTTCGGTACTACCACCATGGGCAAATGCATCTAGGTTAGCTTTGCCGATACATATCGCGCCCTCTGCTTCTAGTTTTTCGATAGTGGTTGCTTGCATCGGTGCTTCAAAGTTTTCCAAAATTTTGCTTGCTGCAGTTGTGGCTGTACCAAATGTTAAAAAGTTGTCTTTTGCTATGAATGGCACACCTGCTAGTCGACCAACTTTTTCACCATTTTTGATTCGAGTATCAATCTCGCCTGCACGAGCATAGGCTCGTTCGCTCGTTAGACTCAAGATTGCGTTATAGTCTTTTTTTGATTCGGCTCGTTGCAATGCATCTTTTACTTGCTGTTTGGCGCTAGAATTACCACTAGTAACTGCATCAACAATACCTTTGATATTGGTCATCAGATTACCTTCGGTACCTTTATTTGGTCGTCTTTTTGTTCAGGCGCAGTTGCCAATAGCTCTCCACGTGTTACTCCGTAGTTTATCACTTCGTCCGGACGATTAACGTTTTCCAAGCCGTTCACCTGATATGTCGGCTCAACTCCATTGGTATCTAATTCTGAAAGGGTACTGACATAAGTTAGGATATTTTCTAAATCACCCTGCATTGACTCGACTTCGTCGTCGGTCAAGGTGATGTTACTGAGGTGTGCTAAATGCACGACCTCGTCTTTTGAGATGCTCGCCATTGACCATCATTATACCAAAGATTACCGAGGTGTAACTACTTGACAAATATGATTTCTTTCTACATAATAATTATTAATCTTCATATTTTTGAAATCTATCGAAAAGGTGGTGTGAGGATGAATGTATGGTGGTATGTGATGATTGCCTGCATAATGGCAGTCGTCGGAGTTATCGTTGTGTTCCTGTCGGTCAGTGAGGAGAAATACAAGAAGCTTTCAAAGTTCTTGGGCTACGTATTTTTCGCCTCGCTGATTGGAGTCCTCGCCGCCTTGCTTATTGCTAGCTCGGTCGATGACTCACGTACATCTCGAGCAAACAGGGCTGATCTCCAATCCCTTGGGTTTCGTGTCGTCGATATGGAATTTAAAGACGATGCGAGGGTTAGCCTTCCCAGGCTTCCGATCGGTTGTCGTATTACCCTCAAGCAACAAGGCAAGGATTGGTACGCAACGATTGCTGGCGTCAAGGACGATAGTCCAGTCATTAACGCTTGGTACACCGCGGCTCGGCCTTCGGTAAAGCGCTGGTGTGGACCACTACAAAAATAGCAGATTAGTTCTGCTTACATATGTCCCGATGGCTTTGCGGCCGTCGGGACTTTTTTTTACATTTTTGCTTTTATCTCATTAATCGAATCACGTAACTCGGCGGCTTTTTCAAATTCTAAGTTCGCGCTAGCTAGTTCCATTTGCCCAGTTAATTCTTTTAATAAGTGCGGATACTCATCGACTGGAATTTTCTTTAGGTTCAGGGTCGGGCCTTTATCTTTTTCAGGTATGATTGCCCGCAACCCTTCGCTAATTTCTTTGGCGATGCTTTCGGGTGTGATGTTGTGCGCGATGTTGTAGGCCTCTTGGATTTCACGACGACGGTTGGTTTCGCCAATCGCTTTTTTCATAGAGTCTGTTTCGTGATCAGCATACATGATGACTTTGCCATCTAGGTGCCTGGCCGCACGACCGATAGTTTGTATCAAGGCACTGCTACTACGTAGGAAACCTTCTTTGTCAGCATCAATAATTGCTACTAAGCTGACCTCTGGCAAATCTAAACCCTCACGTAGTAAGTTAATACCAACCAACACATCAAACTCGCCTAGACGTAGGGACTTCAATATATCACCGCGCTCTAAGGTGTCGATATCGCTATGAATATACGCAGTTTTAATACCAAGTTCCTGTAAATGTGTAGTTAAATCTTCTGCCATACGCTTCGTCAGCGTCGTGACTATCACTCGCTGATGATTGGCCGTACGTTCACGAATTTCTGCTATCAAATCATCAACTTGACCTTCCGATGGACGGACGTCAATGACAGGGTCTAGCAGACCTGTTGGACGAATCACTTGTTGAGCGGGTGGTGGTGAATGTTCTAGCTCGTAATCACCTGGCGTGGCTGACACATAAATAGTTTGATTGATGTGACTATTAAACTCATCAAAGCGAAGCGGTCGGTTATCAAGCGCACTCGGCATGCGAAAGCCGTGTTCGACCAATGTCTCTTTGCGAGCACGGTCGCCGTTGTACATTCCGCGAACCTGCGGCAAGCTCATGTGCGATTCGTCGACTAGTAGTAGCCAATCATCTGGGAAATAATCGATTAGGGTTGCTGGTTGCGCACCTGGCTCACGGTCGGTGAGATAGCGCGAGTAGTTTTCAATGCCCTTGACGAATCCAGTCTCCTCTAGCATTTCGATGTCGTATTTTGTTCGTTGAGTTAGACGTTGGGCTTCTAGAAACTTTCCAGCTTTTTCAAAATACTGCACACGTTCTTCAAATTCCTTTTTTATACCCGTCAACGCATGTCCAAGTTTTTCCTTTGGCGTAACATAGTGTGAGCTCGGAAAAATATGCACTTCGCTAGGTTTTCGCAATATCTCACCAGTCAGCGGGTTGATTTCGCTAATACTTTCGACATCGTCACCAAAAAATTCTATGCGATAGGCATTATCTCCACCCGCTGGAAAGACGTCTATGATGTCACCGCGTTGACGGAATGTACCACGAGAAAAATCTATATCATTTCGTTGATACTGAATATCGGTCAAGTGCCGTATAAATTTATCGAGTGAACGCTTTTCGTCTTTTTTGACGATGACCGACATGTGATTGTAATCTTCGGGCGAACCTATACCGTAGATACAGCTCACACTAGCGACTATGATGACGTCACGACGTGTTAGTAGTGCCGAAGTCGCTGCATGTCGTAACTTGTCAATTTCTTCGTTGATTTTACTGTCTTTTTCTATGTAGACATCGCGGCTAGCTATATATGCCTCTGGCTGGTAATAGTCAAAGTAGCTCACGAAATAATGTACTTCGTTCTCGGGGAAAAAAGCTTTAAATTCACTGTATAACTGGGCCGCTAGTGTTTTGTTGTGAGCTAGTACTAGCGTAGGGGTCTGACGATTGGCAATAATATTCGCCATCGTAAAAGTCTTGCCGCTACCCGTAACCCCTAGTAGAGTTTGTTCGCGCTCACCTTGTTCCAGCCCATCAATCAACTGAGCAATAGCTGTTGGCTGATCACCTGTTGGCTGATAATTAGTTTTTAGTTTGAACTTCGTCATCCTTTTATTATAACGGATGTATGCTCGAGTAGTTCGTAAAGGTAGGCCGACCGTTTTCATAAGCTTCGATATAAGCTATTATTTCCAACGGGTCGTCGGTGATGATATGTAAATCAGGATCGTCGGGGCCGATAGTTTTGAATTTTTTGTTTAACGTTTGTTGTATATAGTCTGCCAATGGATTCCAGAAATCGCTACCATACAAAATGATTGGAGCTTTGGGTATGATACCAGTTTGCGCAAGCGTAGTTATCTCGAACAATTCATCTAATGTTCCGAAACCGCCAGCGCAAAATACATAACCACTGGCGTCGAATGTCAGTGCTACCTTGCGGCTAAAAAAATGTTCGAATGTATAATGGTCAGTCGTATATGGGTTGAGGCTCTGTTCAGTTGGTAGCTCAATATTCAAACCAACGGAGCCATTGCCAACATCGTATGCGGCATGATTAGCTGCCTCCATAATACCGTGTCCGCCACCCGTGACTATCGCATAATCTTCCTGGGCAATTTTTTTGGTCAATTCATACGCAGCTTTGCAGGCAGGGTCATCTTGCGACAATCTAGCCGAGCCAAATACACTAACAGTTCTAGGATATTTACCTAACACCTCAAAGGCTTTTTCAAACTCGTCAATAACACCAATCAATTTGCCAGCAGCGGCATCGACCAACTTTTCCCGAACCAGCAGGTGTTTTAGCTTGTTTTGCTCAATCAGTGCCTTTGCATCATATGGAGCTTTTTTGAGCCCCATGGGTTTAGCTAGTTTTTTTTTACCCACACTGAGCTTTTCAGGCACAATCATATCGTTATCGAGTTGCCGTAGTATTTGGTGTTCTAGATTTGGCATGCCCATGTAACGAGCGAACAGTTCGTTCCATAGACTCTCACGAAAGTGATACACATAGCGGTCTTGGTAACTAATGTTATTTGAATAGCTCAAGGCTACATCTACAAAGTTAAGTGTCACTGGACGTCCGTCAAAGTCCATACCGACCCAATCTCGGTTTTTCCAAAATGACATCTCTGGGTCGAGTTCATATAGTAGACTCTCGGCACGGCGCCAATGTAAATCTTCTGGTTGAACATGCGGCTCGAATGCCTCTAAGTGTGATTCGTCTTTTAATTTACCGAAATAGCGTTGAATAACTCGCCAATGCACATGTTGCCCTGCCATTTGTGCTGCTTTACCTGGGTCGGCAATCAACGTCTCCATAACAGTTTCACCAAAATGTTTTGATGTTTTGGATTTTAATTTAAAGAATGTCGAATATAATTTCACTTCGTTCATATAGTGAAATAACAGCGGTAATGTCTTGAGTGTCAGACCTTTGACGCGCTCGGCCTTCATAGGGACGACGACGATAACGCCGAGCTCTTTTGTGTGTGTGACATTGTGTAACTTTTTTTCAACAAAATGCTCGGCCAAATCAACGTATTTGTCATGGTCCATTACAACTATTTCAATATCACGCTCTTCGTAATCGCTAGCCGTAACTGATTTAAATAACTCGTCATATTCGTTCAACCAATCAGGGCCTTCTGAAAAACGTAGCGCTGTGTACATTTCCGAGAAATTCTCACCATTAAATAAATCTTCTATGTCTTTGTAGCCCAAGCGCTCCATTAGTTTTTGTGGTGGCATTTGACGTAGCAAATCTTTTGCCTTGTCATGCTTGAGTACAAAAACTTTGCGGTTGAACTTTACTTTGTTTGCGGCATCAACCAAAAACGGTACAATGTGACGAACATCATCAGAATCATGACCCCCAATAAGCTTGGTGACGCGTTCGTTGTCGGCTGCTATTCGTGCTAAAAGTGCCTGATAGAGTTCTTTGCCTGTTGTATTTTTATGATCCAACCCCAACTCTTTGGTTGCAGCGTGTGTTTCGCGGGTAATATCGGCAATCAATTTTACATCGACAGCTTGATGACCACTGGCCTTTTCTAGGTCACGTAGACTGAGGCTAAAGATAGGTTCTTCGGCATCTAGTAAATCTCGTAAAAATTTTGACATTCTTTCTATTTTCCCACCATATTATGCTAATGATTATATCAGATTAGAACGGCTTTGTATCAATAGGCATATGGTGTAATTTTACGCCTTCGTGCAGAATACCCTCTTTTGCCCCAATTTTTGTAACAACAGAGGTAGAATTAGCACTAGCAAATATAATCGACTCACTCAAACTTCTGCCTTGTACCCACTGGCTCAAAAAACCGGAACCAAAGGCATCACCTGCACCTGTTCGGTCGATGACCGGTACGTCTTCGTACATACCGGCTCGCACTATTTCTTTGCTATCGGTGGCAACAACACCATTTGGACCATCAGACACGATAACAACAGGACAATAATTTGTTGCGTGACGAACTAGTTCATCCAGAGTTTCTCCGCTAACTAATTTTTTGGCTTCCTCTTTGTTAACCGCCAATATTTCTACGTCATCTAGTAAACTTTTCAGTTTTACTTTTTCTTGTAGTTCAGTGCCCGCTGGGTTGAGCATGACTTTTGTATTATAACGAGCAGCAAGACTAATAATTTTTTCTAACAACTTGATATCACCTAGCGACGACAGGTACACCCAGTCGGCCGCTTCCAACGCATCCAAGCCTAGAGGATGGCCATCGCTAGCGAGCTTTGTGCCATGATAGTTCAAAATCGTACGCTCCCCATTGTTGGCCAATAATATAGTCGAGTAGCTAGCACGATACTTTTCGTCTTGTACGACACCCGATGTTTCAACACCTTCGTCATCTAGAGATTTTAAAATAGTCTCGGAGGCCAAATCAGTTCCTATTGCCCAAACATATTTACTATGCAGGTTTTGACGCGCAAATGTAACCGCAGCATTCGTGACATTGCCGCCGGTTGAAAACACGACATCATCCAGCTCTAGTTTATTGCCGAGTGGCAGCTGTTCGTATTTGTCACTACCGCGACCATGCGCAGCAAAGTTTTTCTCGCTCAGCAAAAAGACATCCTGGGTTGACTTGCCAATACACAAAATTGTCGGGACCTTAGACAACTGCTTTTCCTTCACTACCAAAGGCTTTTATTTTTTCTTCTACTACTTCTTGCACTGCACCGTAAACAGTTGGCATTAATTTCACAATCGCAAATTCTTTGGGATTGTCAGCGAGGACCTTTTCTAACGTTTCACGAAAAGCCACACGCATATCACTATTGATATTAATCTTGCTCACACCAATCTGGGCTGCCCGTTCAAAGAAATTGAGTGGTGTACCAGAGCCACCATGTAATGATATTTGACAGTCTATACTGTCACGAATGCGTTGTAGCAACTCCAAATCCAATACTTTTGGCACTGGATATTTACCATGCAAGTTACCGATAGCTGCGGCATATGTATCAATGCCTGTGGCATCAACGAATGATTTTGTACCATCCGGAGTTGAGAATGTTTTTTTAATCTCTTCATAATCTATGTCCTCTTCGTGTACATTCGAACTACCACCGAAATAGTGTGGCTCGCTTTCGACTAGTGCGCCGGTAAACTTTGCATACTCAACAACCTCTTTTGTTGCAGCAATTATCTCTTCGGTTGTAGCTTCGTGATTAGCCTGTGAAACATCTATATGTATAAACTCGAACCCAGCATCAATTGCTCGTTTACAAGCTTCGACTGTTGGAGCATGGTCAAGATTGATATACATTTCAATATTATATTCGGCACGGTAGTTATCTACCATGTCACGAATATTGTCGAGTCCCAATGCCTTTACTTCACCATCACTAACTTCTACCAACACTGGTGAGTTTAATTTCTGAGCGGCCTTGGATACTGCGATGAGGGTTTCCTGGTTATCTATATTAAACGCACCAACAGCAAATTTTTGCTGACGTGAGCGCTGCATTAAATGCCTAGCTCTAGCTGTTCTATCTCGAATTTCGCTGATTGATAATGCCATGTTGCCTCCTTAAAATCCCTGCCTGTATTGTGGAATACTGTGAACAAATGTACGAGCTTTGTATACAATACTCTCACTCGTTAGTTCGAATTTTTGTAATAACTCATTTGGATCACCACTTTCACCAAAACGGTCCCTCATACCTATACGCTTTAAAGGCATAGGCAATTTAGAGCTCAGTAGTTCTGATACCGCACCACCAAATCCACCATCTCTCTGGGCTTCTTCGGCGGTTAAGGCACGGCCAGTTTTACGAAGTGATGCCAATATAGTGTGGTCATCTAGCGGCTTGATGGTCGGCACATGTACTACCTCAGCTTCAATCCCCTCCTGAGCTAATATATTCGCTGCGACTAGTAACTGATAGGTCATTGTACCAGTGCCTAGTAACGTTATATCTCGGCCGTCACGCAGAACATGAGCTTTGCCGATTTCGAATGGTGCTTCGTCGGTACTAAAAATCGGTGTTTTTTCACGAGCCAGTCGTATATATGCCGGACGGCTGTCTTCTGCCAAAGCTAAAGTTGCCTTTTCTGCTTCTTTTGCGTCACCTGGTGCTATAACGACCATATTTGGCATAACGCGCATCAAGGCAATGTCTTCTAGCATTTGGTGGGTTGCGCCGTCTGGCCCTACAGATATACCAGCGTGTGAGCCAACAATCCTCACAGGCTGGTTATTTAGTGCGATAGTTGTGCGAATTTGCTCCCAGTTACGACCAGGGCTAAATGCTGCGTAGCTAGATGTAAACGGAATCTTGCCCATAGCAGCCATACCACTGGCGACTGTCACCAGGTTTTGCTCGGCTACGCCAATTTCAATAAAACGCTCTGGGAATGCATCGCGAAAATGATGCATTTGGGTTGATTCTGTCAAATCGGCGCACAAAGCAACAATTTGTTCGTTTTTCTCACCTGCAGCTTTGAGACCACGGCCGAAACCAGCACGAATTGGTTCTTGTTCGACGTCCTGGTCGTATAATTTCGGATTTAAGGCAAAGTCGCTCATTCGTGTTCTCCTTTTATTTTGCCGTTGAGACTGCGTAGCTTGGCTATGGCTTCTTTTGCAACTTCATTTTTAGATGGACCACCTGGGGTGTCGACAAAATAACCATGCCAATGGTAATCATATTCCATAAAATCAACACCTTTACCCGGGACAGTATGTGCAATTATTACACTGGGCCGATTAGTAATCGAACGCGCCATCGCAACACCATCGATAATACTTTCAATATTATTGCCATCAATTTCCTGAACGTGCCAACCGAACGACTCCCATTTACCCTTGAGGTCCTCGAGTGGCATGACGGATTCTGTAGGACCATCAATCTGGATATTGTTGCGGTCAACAATACCAATTAGACGTGAAAGTTTGTTTTTGCCAGCAAACATTGCTGCCTCCCAGATATTACCTTCGTCCAGTTCACCGTCACCCATCACAACATAAACCCACTGGTCGCGCGTTTTATCGATATTTTCCATGACATATGCCATACCAGCAGCTTGTGATAGACCCGAGCCTAGTGGCCCAGAAGTTGTTTCTAAACCTGGTAGTTTTTCACGTTCGGGGTGGCCCTGCAACCTAGACCCAAGTTTTCTGAGAGTCATTAGTTCGTCACGTTCGAAAAACCCTGCTTCTGCCATAGCCGCATATTGCACAGGTACACAGTGGCCGTTTGACAGTAACAGCCTGTCGCGTTCATCCCACGATGGATTGCTAGGGTCGATTTTCAAAATATCAAAATACAATGCAGCAAATATATCGGCCAAGCCTAGTGGGCCGGCACTGTGGCCAGAACCGGCTTCTTCTAGCATCGCGATTATATCTTCACGAATTGTTTCAGCTTTTGCCTCTAGTTGTTTGGTTGTTAATCTCCCACCCATAGTTACTAGGCCTTTTCTTCTTTCTTTTTCTTGAGCAGGTCTTTGCGGTGAACTTCAAAGTCAAACTTTCGATAGACTTCTTCTGGGTCTTGAACGTCAGCCAACGCATGGCCAACATTAATTACATCTATACCACCTAACGCAAGGGTATAAGAATTGTCGACATTTGCACCACCATCCCAGCCTATCTCAACTGCGTCATTGATTTTATGAATCAGTTGTACTTTCTCTAGTTGCAACATATTAGCCTTCCCGCCATGTTTGCCTAGGTCGCCACTAAAAATCAAGACGTGATCAACAGCGTTTATCAAATCTGCTTTGTCGGCAGGTACAGTAGCCCGCATCAATGCAATGCCTACTTTTATACCAGCATCCTTTAAGCCTTGGGTAAACGCTAATAAATCCCCATCCGCCTCGGCATGAAATACGACCAAGCTTGGCTTTGGGTTCATAGCAGTAATAGCCGCTAGTTGCTCATTTGGGTTTTGGTACATTAAATGCATATCTACCTGCCAGCCCTCGGACCATGATAAATCTCCTATAGGGATTGGCTGACCGGGAGCAAATTGACCATCCATCAGGTCCAGATGTATTCGACTAGCAAAAGGTTGCATCCTCAGCCACTCGGCGTTAACATCCTCTACGTTTTGCTCGGTTATAGCTGGTACTACTATACTCATCGTAAATTATCCAATTGATGATTTCGCCGTCGGTACCGTTCGGCGTTTGCAAACGGAGTACCTAACCACGTATCTATTATGTTTTGCCATTGCTCGGGTTCGTCGTCCAAAATTCTAGATGGTAGACACAATACATTGCTGTCATTGTCATTTCGGGTTATTTTTGCCTCATGTGCGTCCCACACGACACTGGCTCGTATACCATCAAATCGGTTAGCGGCCATACTCATACCCTGAGCTCCACCACATAGTAAGATTGCTCGTGCATCTTCGTCCTCGCTTCCCAAAACTTTTATAGCAGCCTTGGCAGCGAATTGTGGAAAGTCGTCTTCTTTATCTAAAACTGCGTCACCTACGTCTTCTGTATCAATGCCACGCTTGGACAGATAAGCAAACACATCTTCCTTGAGATGAAAGCCATTGTGATCACTGCCCAAATAAATCTTCATAATCTACCAATTAGTATAAGCGTTTTGGCTTAGCTCTGCAACGTTTTACCGATGTCGGCTGTCAGTTCAATCAATCGGTTGCTATAACCCCATTCGTTGTCATACCATGCAACTACTTTTATTAGATTTCCGCCGACGACATTTGTGAGATTTAAATCGACGATTGCACTGTGTGAGTTGCCCTTGAAATCGCTCGAAACTAAGTCTTCCTCTGTGGCGGCCAGGATGCCTTGGTAAAATGGCTGCTTTGCGGCTTTTTTAAAGACTTCTTTGATTTCATCAACAGTTGTGTCGCGTTTTATCAGTACTACAAAATCGCTCATACTGACAACTGGCGTAGGTACACGGACGCTTAGGCCACCGAATATACCGTCCAATGCCGGCAAGGCTTTAGCAGCTGCAATTGATGCGCCAGTCGTTGTTGGCACGATATTTTGTGCTGCGGCACGGGCTTCACGTAAATCTTTGGCCGGAGCATCCTGAAGTTTTTGGCTCGCAGTATAGCTGTGAACGGTCGTCATCATGGCTTTTTCGATGCCAAAATTACTCTCGAGCACTGCCATAACAGGTGTAATACAATTCGTTGTACAGCTCGCGTTGCTGACAACGTCTGTAGAAGTAGCGATTTTGTCTTCATTGACACCTAGTACAATTGTGTCAGCGCCATCGCCCTTTGCTGGGGCAGATATAACGACTTTTTTAGCTCCACCGCCATCTATGTGGGCTTGAGCTAGCTCTGGCTTTACAAAAAAGCCTGTACTCTCGATGACAATGTCGACGCCTAGGTCGCCCCAAGGTAGGCTAGCTGGTTCTTTTTCAGCCAATATTTTGATTTTCTGTCCATCAACAGTTATCCCGTCATCATCAAAGCCAACCTCGTGTTCGTATGTACCATATGAACTATCGTGTTTTAACAAGTGCGCGAGCGTCTTATTGTCAGTCAAATCATTTATTGCGACGATTTCGAGATCGCTGCGTTCAAATGCAATCTTGAAGGCATTGCGGCCAATTCTACCAAAACCATTAATTGCTACTTTTGTTTTAGACACTAGCCACTCCTATAAGCATTAGTATTATTTAGAGATATTGTATCATATACATAACTATTCCAATACTTGACAATAAATATAATATATACTAGAATAGTACTAGTTTTTACGTATTGTCAAACCACAACAGTCGTAGGAAGGAATGGGTTATGCATACTGTAGTACAACCCACATTTGACCAACATGAGATGGAGGTGATTGCCCGCCGTGCAGCAACAGATTGGCACGGCTGGAAAGAGCTCTCGATAGATATTTTCGTCCGAGAGAGCTACGCCATCACCTACACCTGCAAGCCATACCTTGTCATCAACAACGAGGTTCGAGAGCCTGCGGGCTTAATCCTGGTCGTGCTCGATGAAGACTTTGTTGAGCCAATGCTCAGCAAGCGCTACCTGATGGTTTTACGAGACATTCACGGTGGATGGGCTTTTGTAAACACAGTCGGGGCAATCGTGCACGATTCAATGCAGCTGGAAGCTCCTAGCTTCGGGCAACTACTGAATCTTGGGCTTATGGCCTAAATCAGCTTCAGGCTGCGCGGTGTGGAATGTAACAATTCCACACCGCTTTTTCTTTTGTCGTATAATTAAATTATGAAAAAGCGAGATGTCCTCAAAAGCGCCGAACCACATTACGACAAAAATGAAGTGTTAGAGCTGGAGCTAGCAATTGACACAGCCATTACAGCACATGAAGGCCAAAAACGTCGTAGTGGTGAAGAATATGTTGCTCACCCACTAAACGTGGCCAACACCTTGATTGAATGGGGTATGGATATCGATACTGTGATTGCAGGAGTCCTGCACGACACCGTCGAAGACACCGAGCTGACATTAGAAAAAATAGAGAGCTCTTTTGGCCATGATGTCGCATTTCTAGTCGATGGTGTGACAAAGGTTGGTCAAGCACGTGCTGGTATGCGCGATATCGACAGCTATCTACCTAGTACCCGCGACAATTTATCAAAACTACTGATCGCGGTCGGCCAAGACCTCCGAGTTATTATCATTAAACTAGCTGACCGCTTGCACAACTTACAAACTCTCGAACATATGCCTCGCGACAAACAACTCAAAATTGCGCGCGAGAGCTTGGAGGTTTTTGCGCCAATGGCCGACCGCCTAGGTATGGGACGCGTCCGTATGCAAATGGAAGAATTGGCCTTTAGCTTTTTGGAGCCAAAAGAATTTCGACGTCTGCGTAAAATTATGAAAGACCGTTTAGGTAAATCCCACCGTAAACTAGCGGTCGTTCGCAAAGAGTTTTCCGAAGAATTGACTCGCCAAGGTATCACACACGAAATGGATGGTCGAGTGAAAAGTATCTACAGCCTCAAACGCAAGCTAGAAAAAACAGATGACAACATAGACGATATTTATGACCTGATTGCCCTACGCATAATAGTTGAGGACCAAGAAACCTGTTACAGGGTTTTAGGTATGCTGCACAGTCAGTATCAGCCAATGCTCGGTCGTATCAAAGATTACATCGCAGCACCAAAACCAAATGGCTACCAGAGTTTGCACACAACAGTCATCACACCAACAAAACAAGTTGTGGAGTTCCAGGTGCGCACACGCAAAATGCACGAATATGCCGAACGCGGTTTGGCTGCCAGCTTTCATTATCACGAACAAAAACAGGCCAAAGATTACAAAAAGAAACGTGGTACCAGCACTCTACCCGCCCAGCTGCAGTGGATTTCACAAATGCAAGAAGTCGCCGACAAATTGAGCGAGGGTGATGAAGTAGCTTTTGACGAGCTCAAGGTTGATTTGTTCGACCAGCGCATTTTTGTGTATTCACCAAAAGGCGATATTTATAATCTGCCACAAGGCGCCCTGCCACTAGATTTCGCCTATCTTGTTCATAGCGACATCGGTAAACATGCCTACAGTTTTCGTATCAACGGCAACATTGCACCATTTGACCGCAAGCTACATAATGGCGATGTGATAGAGGTTGTGACGCGTAAATTGTCCCTGCCTCGCCAAGCCTGGATGGACTTGGTGACAACTGTTCATGCTCGCAATAAATTGCGCGCTCAACTGAAGCAACTAGGGATTATCGAAACATTGACTAGTGCTAGTGCGATTATTCGCGACAAGGCCGTTCGCAAAGCTAGAAAAAGTATTAAATAAATTTTAATTATACCTGCGGTGGAACTGGAGGCGGTGTAGTTGTAGGTGGTGTTTCAGATTGAATAGGCTCTGTTTTTTTCAAAGGTTCTAAAACATTTGTCCCCTTGTTTTTCTTGCATCGGTCACCAATATTTATTAATTCATACGAACCGCTAGTAACCTCCCAATTGTTAATCTGTTCTCCGGTGTCGGTTTTTATTGTCAGTTCAAACCTATGGGTAACTACAGGCCCTGAGCGATCGTTTGCACTAATACTGATTATATTAATCCCGCCGCCACTATCTCTATGTGAATTACTATCATCGTGTACTGTTTCGCGAATATTCTTATCAATAACAACACCAACCCACTGCGAGTCTTTTCGTTTCTTTTCAGAAATAAAATAATATATGAGAGCTCCAACAAGCACAGCTAAGAATAATACCGTGAATATCAGTCCAAATATTTCGCTCATACCACCTCCTTTTACTATTGGTTCTTCCAACGCTCGATAGACTCGTTTATTACTTTCTTGGCTTCCTGCACTCCGCCCCAACTCTCAACCTTGGTACTACCAGGTTTTTTCAAATCTTTGTAGTGGTTGAAATGGTGTTCTACTTTTTGCTTCCACTGTTCGTGGACGTCGTCAATAGAGTTTATCTGATCGCCAGTGTTACGGTCATCTGCCGGTACAACGATTATTTTGTCATCGACTTCGCCATCATCAACAAATTTCATCACACCAATGACACGACCTTTTAGATACACGCCCGTTGGGATTGGGTCGTTTGTGATAATCAGCGTATCTAGCTCATCACCATCTTCATCTAGCGTCTGTGGGATAAAGCCATAGTTTACTGGCTTTGCAAAAATACTTGGCTCGACTCGGTCCAGTTCAAATACTGCAAGTTCTCGGTTCCATTCAATCTTCAGCGTTGACCACTTTGGAATCTCTACAACTGTATTGATGATGCCCGCCTGAACGTCGCCTGCATCGAGTATTTGATTAAAATCTGCCATTTTGTTTCTCCTGGTGCGTTATAATGTTATCAGTATTTTATCATGAAACTTCTCACTACATCAGACTATATAGCCGACGCGTCGGAGGCAATAGCTCGCAGCAAAAAGCGAGTGATTGTGATGACCCTGTGTATATCCCGTGAATCGGGGACAGAAGAGTTTATGGATAATCTCGTTATTGCCGCCAAAAAAGGTGTCGATGTTAGCATCGCAGCAGACACTTTTACCTTTAGTGCGTTTGGTGGCTACTTTTCGCCGTTCAAGCGATTACACCACAACAGCCGCGCAGCCAAAAAGCTCGCTAACAAGCTGCGGTCTAATGGCGCCGAGTTCCGTTGGCTAGGCGGCAATTGGCGGATTAACCCATTTGCAGGCGTGACCCATGTCAAATGGACAATTGTTGACGACACCATTTATTGTTTTGGAGGCGTTAATATGTATGGCAAAGGTGCAAAAAATACGGACTATATGTTCAAGGTCCGTGATGGCAAGCTAGCTGATTTACTAGCGAACGAACACAAAAAAATTGTGCAAACCGACCGAGACCCGACAGATTATTCTGGCTTTTACAGGCAACTAGGCTATGGCAACCTACTAATAGATAGCGGGCAAAAAAACGAGTCTATGATATATGAGCGTGCTGTCGAGTTAGCACAGCAATCACAATCTATATTGTTTGTGTCACAATATTGCCCAACTGGCAAGCTGGCAAAAGTGCTACGTTATAAAAAAGCTGTAGTCTACTACAATCAACCAAAAAATTCTCACCGCTGGACTAATATTATGCTGCGCTAC
Organism: Candidatus Saccharimonadota bacterium; assembly: GCA_030645815.1. GTDB lineage: Bacteria > Patescibacteriota > Saccharimonadia > Saccharimonadales > Saccharimonadaceae > JACPYF01. Next base: position 40,848 of record JAUSMW010000149.1, on the reverse strand, counting down.
AGTAGGCTGACAACTGGTCTAAAATCTAGATACAAAAAACAAAACTATCTACACGGAAAATTTATCGTATTCACTATGCATGACGGCTCGAAAGTAGCACTAACAGGCAGTCATAATTTTAGCTATAGCGGCGTACGGCTAGGTACACGTGAGGTAGAGTTAGAAACCAATGATAAAAAAGTAATTTCACAGCTCGAGAATTTCTACAAAGATAATATTACCTAGATATTGACATTTATATAAATTTACGCTATAATAAATAACAAGCTCTTGTTAGAGTTCTGATTGCGAAAACTTCGTTATAGCACCTACAAAGAACAGAGAGAAACTAATGCTGTTTGAAATAGACGTATTTACTTCCATTGACGTTGGGGGTGAAGTCAGCCAGGACGTGTTTTTGATACCAATCAAAGTCGCGGCCCAGCGTTCATTCGAACACGTTTACCAATGGGATAACAATGTTCAGACAAAGGTTGTTGGGCACATTGCCTCAGCAGCCGGTATCCAGGAAGAGGTTGTTATCCTCCTCAAGGCTCGTGTCAAGCTGCCTACAGAAGAGGTTGCGGAATTTCTCGCATTCCTCAACAAGGCGCAAGATGCATCTTTCAGGTCTTACACCGTCTTGGTGCAAAGCCCCTAACCCCGCCCTACCTGTCGCAGACACCTCCCTGGTGCCTCCAGGTATCAGGCGGGGTGTTCGCTTTTTATGACTCTAAATATTCACGAATATTCAGCGCTGCGGTGGCACCTTCGCCAACCGCACTAGCAATTTGCATAGTTGCGCCGCTACGAACATCGCCGCTAGCGAATACTCCGGGTATGCTAGTTTTTAATTTGCCATCTGTTTTTATAAAGTTCTGTTCATCTAAGTCTACACTTGAGCTCTGTAAGAATTGTGTATTTGGCAATAGTCCTACAAACACAAACACCCCATCTGTTTCAATTTCGGTTTTTTCACCATCTTTTGTGGCTAACACCTTGTTAACTATATTATCGGTAGCGACAATCTCGTCGGTCGTAGTGTTGAGGTGGACTGTTATTTTACCTTCGCTGACAGCCTTGTCTAGATCATGCTGCAATACTTCGCTGGCTTTGATGGTAGAACGAACTAGTAAATCAATGTGAGTTGTAAAACGAGTCAAAAACAGTGCTTCTTGCAGAGCAGAGTTACCGCCACCGACCACAACTAGTTTTTTGTCGCGATAAAATGCACCATCACATGTTGCACAATAATGAACGCCGCGGCCAAAGTACTCTGCTTCACCAGGAACGCCAATTTTCTTGTAATCACAACCAGTTGCAATCAGTACGACCTTGGCCAATATATCATTGCCATCAATTTTTAAAACTTTGTGGTCACCACTATCAGTAATAGCTTGTACATCACCAAACTCAATTTTTGCACCAAAGCGTTCAGCTTGAGCTTGTAGTTGTTCTGCCAGTTTCAAGCCTTCTATACCTTCGGCAAAGCCGGGGTAATTGTCTACCTGGTCAGTTATTGCTGCCAAGCCACCAATTACACCTTTTTCATACAAAGTAGTGTCGATATCTTCGCGTGAAGTATACACGGCCGCTGCAAGCGCAGACGGACCTGCGCCAATAATGACTAACGGGTGAATGTCAGACATTAGGCTGCGAGTGCTGCTGATAGTTTACTAGGATTCCAACCAACCGTGATAGATGGTTCGGCTGACTCGTTCTGAATAACCGTGACTGGTACCGTTTGAACACCGCTAATCTTGCGTAATGTTTCACGCTGCTCTGGCTGTTCATCAAGATTAACGATTTTATATTCTTGGCCTTTGCTTTCTAGGTATTTTTTAACCATCAAGCAATATGCGCAGGCGTTGGTTGTATAAACGGTGATGTTTTTTGACATTTTATCTCCTATGTCTGTTTTTGTAATAGCTTTATCATTATTATATATAGCGTTAGCACCTTGGGTCAAGACACTATATGTTGTAGTTTTGTACTATATGTAGCGTTATTTGACGGATTTTAGCTCGACAATAAAGACAAGTGGTTCGTTCGGACCAATGCCGCCAGATGGTGCTCCGGTTTCACCGTACGCTTTGTCACTAGGTATAGTTAGTTTAACCACGCTGCCTTCTTTTACTCCAGTTAGACTCTCTGTCCACCCCGATATAACTTGGTTGAGCGGGAAACTCACAGGTGTAGTCACGCCGTCTTTTTTGCTACTATCGAAAATTTTGCCATCACTAGTCCATCCAAAGTAGTTTGCGCTAACAGTCGATGTCTTCTTTGCCGCTTTGCCGGTGCCTGCTACTAGAGTTTCTACGTTTAATTTGGTCACTGTTGCTTTGTCAAAAGCCTCTGCTGTATATCCGTCTAATGGTTCTTTCACTTTCGCTGCCTCCTCTGCTGCTTTTTTCTGCGCTACTTTTTGTGCCGCTGCTTGTTTTTCGGTATCACGTTTTTGGTTTTCATTCGCGATAATCACTACGAAATATGCACCAACTGAACCGATTGACATCGCTACGATGATAAACCAAATGACAATTTTTTGTGCTCTAGATGTTGATGATTTTTCCATTTACTGCCTCTCTTTGCATTAACTATGTATTATATCAGACTATTCTTGCGTCTAGTTTCTTTGCGGCAGTGCTTGTCACCAAGGTAATGACCTCGTTTGCCTGTTCACGGGTAATTGTTTTGTCGTGGTCGGTGAGTTGAATACGGAAAGTCATATTTTTCGTCTTTGCGTCATCTGGTTGATACACGCCTATTGGTCGCAGACTCCACTCTAGTTCGACGTCCTTTAGAGCATCGTCGAAAAGGACGTTCCAAACTTGCGCAAAGCTAGTCTGTTGCGTTACCTGCAAAGTAATATCCTGTGAAGTGCCTGGGTACTTGCTAATTGACCTATAACTAGTACCTTTTGTTAGGTTAACGGCCTTTAAAATATCTTCTGTACCTAGTTCGCATCCAGCGACGGTGTTCGGTAGCTTGAGGTTTTTGATAACTGTCTGGCGATATTCGCCAATAATACCTATAAACACGCCTGAATTTTTCTCGGTTATATACGCACTGCGACTGTAGTCGAAAGGTGCAGTAACTGGATAATTAGGTTTTTTATCTATTGTTGAATACTCAAAAACCAAACCAAGCTGAGTAGCCAAAAAGTCTAGCTGGGATCTAACGTTATAAAAGGCTGAGCTCTTGGACGATTTTTTATTAGCGTAAACCAAAGCTGTCATTTCTAACTCGTCGGGCAGCCCATCGCTATCTTTACTATGCACCTTGTTATGAGTTTTGTTTATTTCAAATAACGAGAATTCACCATATCCTGCCTTTATATTAGGATGCACTAGTTCGAGTAAGCTCGGCGTCAGTGTTTGGCGATAGTATTGCAGTTTTGGACTGATTGCATTTGTTATCGCAAATGAATCACTCGTTTTTTGTCCGACTGATTGCAACAAATCACCGTGCACAAAACTGTAGCTCAAGATATCGTTAGCTCCGGACCGTACCAAGATAGAGCGAATATTCTGCTTTAGTTCCTCTAGATCCGTAGGGCTAGTTGCAACGAATGGTCGAACTGGCAAGCCAGTCGTGATTTCGTCGTAACCATTTATACGACCGATTTCTTCGGCAATATCCTCTGCTATATGTATATCTGCGCGCCAGTATGGAGTGGTGATTTTCAGTTGGTCACCACTACCAGTCACATCAAACTCGGCATGCTTGAGCGTAGAGGTTATCAAACTGTTCGTATAATCAGCACCCAAGATTTGGTTGATTATTGAAGTTTTTGTCTCTACAACAACTGGCTTTTGCTTGCCAGGATATTGTTCAACTACAGGGCTGGTCACTTCGGCATCGACTAAATTATAGAGCATATCGACTGCTTGTGATAGTACTGGTGCAGTTTGTTCGGGTGACTGGCCTTTAGTAAAGCGAGTTATTGCGTCGGTGAATATACCATGCCGCATTTGCGTACTGCGAAGGTTATATAGGTTGAAACTCGCGCTTTCTAGCAAGATGTTTTTGGTGCTGCCATCAATCGCCGTTGATAACCCGCCCATTGCCCCTGCAAGCGCTACAGGCGTATCACCGCTAGCAATTACGATATCTTGTGGCGTCAAGATAATCTCACGAGTATCTAATAATTTTAATTTTTCACCTTTTTTACCAGCACGAACAACTATCTCGGCTTTGCCACTATTTAAACTTGTAAATTTGTCATAATCAAAAGCATGTAGTGGTTGTCCCGTTAGAGCCATTAAATAGTTTGTCACGTCGACGATTGGACTAATTGGCTTTATTCCAGTTCTAGCTAGCCAGCTTTGTACCAAAATAGGAGAGATAGTTTTTTCACTATCACTATTAAGCACAACTGCCTGGTAACGACTTGAAAGCTCTGTATTTTTGATATTAACCTTTAGTGGAGCAGAAGCAGATGGATTGCGTTTGATAGTGGTTTTAGTCTCTAGTAGCCAGTTTGGTGTTTTGAATTGCTGATTGGTTATGGCTGCAATTTCACGAGCCAATCCGATGATACCGAAACAGTCTGGACGATGAGTCAGCGATTTGTTTTCAATATCTAATAGATAATCATTTAGCTCATAAGCTAGAGCAAAATCATCACCTGGCTTGGCATTGACATCAACTTCTAATATGCCCTCATGGCTATCGCCGATTGCTAGTTCTTTTGCACTAGCCAACATACCGTTGCTGACAACGCCACGGAGCTCGCGCGCACCTAATATAAATGGTTCGTCGTCGTCAAAGCTAGCTGGAACAGTAGATTTCGGTGGCAACCAGGCAACTAATAATCCTTTGCGAACATTTGGCGCTCCACAGACGACTTGTACCAACCCATCGCTATCGCGTTTCACGCCTTTTGTTTTTCCTCCGTCATCGATTTTACAGATGTGTAGCTTGTCAGCATTTGGATGTTTGTCGACAGATACTATTTTGGCAACAACTATACCTTGGTATTTTTTGCCCAAATCTATGATTTCTTCTATCTCAACTAGGCGCGCACCAATGATAGTTGCAAGCTCCTCGATTGGTCTGTCAATTTTGACATATTGTTTGAGCCAATTTATCGAGACAATCATAGTGACTTCTCCAAAACCTTAAGGCCTAGACTAATACTAGGAACATATTTATCAGAATTAACCTCTATATCCTTTAGCAAATCTACTAATTTAACCCATTCTACTGCTTCTACCTCTTCGGGCTGAGGTGTGAAATATTCTAATGGCTCGTCAACCACAGCTTTGTATAGCTGCACAAAATGACGTCGCGTAGTGATTACTAGATTCTTTTCGAGTTTTTCAAGTGTATAGCCAGTCAAGCCGACTTCTTCCTCAGCTTCTTTGTAGGCATTTGAGTCGTAGGTCTCATCCTGTTCGACTGTGCCCGCAACAGATGGGCCCCACAACCCTGGATCTTTATCTTTAGTCATTTTCCTTTGAGCAATCAATGCTTCGCCATCAGAATTTATTATCCAGATGACTGATGAACGATAGATGTCTTTTTCATAGTCAACTTGATTGCGCGGCTTGTACCCAATTATTACGTCGTTTTCGTCAACAATTTGTATATTTTCCATCATGCGAATTTCCTCAAAAATGCTAGTTTACCCGACTCGAAATGACGTAGGTCCTCGATACCGTATTTGAGCATAACTAAGCGCTCAACACCACCACCCCAGGCAAAGCCACGATATTTTGCAGAATCAATACCTGCCTCGCGTAAGACATTTGGATGTATCATTCCACAACCGAGCATTTCTAGCCATTCGCCAGGTTTGCCACCTAGCGCAGCAGGTTTTTCAATTGCAAACTCTAGTCCAGGCTCTACAAATGGAAAATATGCTGGTTGAGTTTTTGTTTTGAGCTTTTGCCCATAATATACTTCGAAAAAGCTACGTAATGTACCCATCATTTGTGCTAAATTAGCATCGCTGCTAACAAATATGCCTTCTACCTGATAAAAAGTATGCTCGTGCGTAGCATCCAAATCTTCGTTACGAAATACACGACCATAGCTAATTGCGGCAATCTGCCCGCCATTTTCCAAATCTTTCTTGCCAGCCTTTAGTATGCGATTTTGCATTGTACTGGTATGAGCTGGTGGTACTAATCCTTCCGAGGTTCGGAATGTATCGTATCCATCACGTGCTGGATGATTCTCGGGAAAGTTTAAACTGGTGAACATGTGATAATCATCATCTATCTGGCGAGATTCTACCGCCGCAAACCCCATTCGAGTGAAAATATCGATAACATTCGCTAGTTCTGTATTGAGTGGGTGGGTTGTACCCTGCCCAGTTGGTAACAAATCTGGCGATGGCGCATTAATATCAAAAGGAGCAGTCACATCTATTGGCTCACGGTCAGACTGAGCTAAAGACTCTTCGCGCTCATTCACAGCGGTTTCTAGTTTTTGTTTTAGATTATTAATCTTTTGACCATATGCAGAGCGTTCATTGACGGGCAGCTTTGGTAACTCTGCATACAGCGACTTTAGCTCACTAGACCTCAAAGCTTCGCGCGGCGAAGTTGATTGGGAAATCAACTGAGTTAATTTCTTTTGTACTTGGTCAACAGAATCACTCATATACTGCTAGCTAGTATATCAGTTTGAGAGGGCAGTTTCGAGTGCTTTTTGGGTGACGAGTATTTTTTTGTAGCTAGGTGTAAATAATGCGATGTATTTTTTGTCAGTTACCAAGACGATAGCTTTGTTATTTTGCTCTATCAGCAAGGCTTGGTTAGTTGCTGTGGTAGATTTATCACCTGCCTCTACAGCCAGTGCCCATTTTTTGTATATGGTTGCACGATTCTTGTATGTTTGTACTAAATCTTTTTTGATAGCAGTTAATTGTTCTGGACTATCGAGCTTTTCTATTTGACTTGCGAAATCTTGATAACTGCCACCAACCGAGCGAAGACTTAATGAATCGTCCGGGTTAGCTTTAGCTATTAGACCAGGCTCTTGTTGCATGATAGCGGTTACACCATCATCAAATTTTATTAGCTTGTCTAACTGTACTGTGTACGTGTCTAGCGATTTGTAGTGAGCTTTTACTGATACTTGTAGCTTTTCGGCTTTGACATATTGCGAGCTCCATCCGCCAACAAACAGTGTGTTTTCTAGAGCAGGCTGGGATTGCCTGCTGACATATATCGTGTTGAGTGACGAATCAATATTGCGATTGCTCAAAACTAGTCTAGGTTCAATGTTTTTTATCGGTGTATCTAATTTTTTAATTTGCTTGTGTGCCAAATTACGATAATCATTAGCTAGGCTACCAGCCGAACCAACTATTGCTGCGAAAAAAACTGCAATAAGAACCAAAATTCCAAGTGTCGTCAAGATAATTGTCAGCCATATAGTTTTTTTGTTAACAGGTTTTTTAGGTTCTGGTTTGACGACAAAAATATTATCGCCTTGCGACGGTTTATTAACTGGGGATGACTGGTTATTTGTTTGTTGTGAACTCATGCTAATTTACCCGTTCTTAAACATCACGATAACGGCTACAATAACAACTAGCAACAGCAAGCCTGCAATAACCAAGCCTGCTGTACGTGTCTGATGAACGCCTTCTAGCATTGTTGACTCGACTTTTTCAGCCTGGATATCCGTGGTCTTTAGCTTGCCTTTTAAATCAGCAGCAATTTTTTCTTGATACTGTGAACGTTTTTCGTCTCTATTTACGTATAATGCCATTGCTTAATATTCTAGCACGAAAAACCCGCCTGACACACAGGCGGGTTTTTGCACGATACTATAAGCTAGTTCTTACTTGCCATCAACATCACGACGTAGATAGTCATAGATAAAGAAGCCAATTGCTGAACCTATTAGTGGCGCAATAACTTGTGCTAGGATTGCATACCATAGGGCATCACTACCTTTTAGGTTGGAGAAGGCTTGCAAGGCAACTGCGACTGCTGGGTTCAAGATTGCTGTAGAGCCAGCAACAATCAAACCTAGGAACAAACCACCACCTACTGTAAAGGCTGCAGCAAAGCGTTCCTTGGTTTCACGTAGTGCAGCAGCAACTGCAAATCCAAATATGCTCATACCTAGAACGCTAGCGTAGAACGCGTACCATTCTTTACCACTCACCAATTGCGTTGCAGCAAATAGCTCTGGTTTTGTTACCTGACCAGTGTATGGGCTCGCACTAGATGCTTGACCGCCTAGTAGTGCATTCAAAGCTGCAAATGCGAGCATTGCACCTAGAACCTGGAAAATGATGTACCCAACTGCTTTTGCAGTAGGAATTTTTTTGGTTGCCCAAGCACCAAATGTGATAGCTGGGTTAACGTGTGCACCTGATAGGTTACCTACAGTTAACACAATTGCAGTTAGTGCAAACAATACGAAAATTGGTTGACCTTGCGTTGAAATCACTATTGCTGCTAGCAAAAATGTTCCGATTAGTTCGCCGAACAAGGCACCTATTGGTGCATTCAAAATCAAATCTTTTGAGTTTGATGAGCTACTAACACTTTTTCTTACAGTTGTTGTTTTCTTCTTTGTACTGGCTTTTTTAGTTGCCATAATCCGGTAATCCCTCCGTTTATCTATCTTTATGGAGCTAATTGTACATAAGTGTTGATTGGTTTGTCAATGCGATGACTACCCAGCTGGAGGAGGCAACTATTGCACAATAGTTATAAATAGTTTATTATAATTGTAGAAAAGAGAGAGATTATGGATTCTGATTTAGCCCAACTAGATTCGCCGTTCGCAAACTTTACCCGACGCACTTTTATTGGTGTTGTCTTGACAGCTATTGTCGCTAGTATAGTGACGCTTCTCTTGACCTTTGCGATTGACAAAGTAGTTTTACAACCTGCTATATGTAACGCTAATGAGGTAGGAAACTGTACGCAAAGCGCACAAATCTCATTTCATATCGCCAGCGTCATAGCTGCAATCCTCGCCGTCGTGATGCTCTTGCAAGCTTCTGTCTACAGACCATTACTAGTCGCCCTAGCCGTCACCATCAGCCTGTGGAGCATATATGGCGTATTCTTGGCTAAAGCTGCATGGCCTTTGCAGTTGCTCATCCTGACAATCCTCAGTATTTTGGCATATGTAGCATTTACTTGGCTGCTACGAACTTATAGCTTGATTATTGCGTTGGTATCAACCATCGTATTAGTCGCAATATCTCTACTAGTCACTAATCTTTAATTTGTCATTGCCTGGTTTTCCAGCTGATAGCTGTGATTTACTAGCTATTTGGTCGGCAACTTTTGTCAGTGTCCTACTACGAACCCCTTCGACTTCGTGAAAGGTCTTTTGCGCAGTGTCTATTTGGCTGCCGAGACGCTGTACATGGTCACCAAATTTTACATACTCGTCCTGGAACTTTGAGACCAAACCAAATATTTCCTGTAGGTTCTTTTCGTAACCAAAGTTTTTGTAGGCCTGCATAACGAGGCGCAGTACTGCAGTAAAGCCAAATGGACCAGCTAATATAACTTTGCGCTGGTTACAGTACTCGTTTATCTCTGGTAGTTTTTCGTAGATAAAACTAAAAATCATCTCGTTAGGTATGAACATGACTACAAAATCCAAGGTACTGTCTTGCGGATTTATATAATCTTTCGATGTCACCTCTTTGACCTTTGTCTTTATCGAGTCTGAAAATTTCTTTAGTATTTGCTTGCGTTCCTGTGGTGTTTTGGCATTTTGATAGGTGATTAGTTCGTCAAACGGAAACTTGGCATCGACATTTAGTTTTGAACCATCTGGCAACAAGATTGTGAAATCAGGCCTACCAGCAGCCGTTGTGCTTTGTTTTACAAAGTTTACTTTTTCAACAAAACCAGCGGCTAATAGCAAATCTTCGGCAATCTGCTCGCCCCATTCACCGCGCAGCCGATTATTTGACAGTAGGTTCTTTAGCCCGTCAGTCGAAACCTGCAGACCTTCGGTGATTTTTGCTGTATTGAGCAGCTGCTCACGAATTGCTGCATTTTGCTCTTTTAAACCACCCACTTCTCTGCGGCTGTTATCTAGCTGCTTTTCGAGGTTTTTGGTTATTTCGGCCAGTAGTTTTTGGTTATCAGCCAATATCCCCTTAACACCAGATTCTATCTCTTCTTTACTGCCTTTTCGTTTGTCCTCGTTCGCAGTTGCGAGCTGTAACAACATCTTTTGGCCAACAAAATAAATTGCTGCAACAATAACAACCACTGCAATAATAATTACCCCTATGATGACGCCCAAACTATCCATATACCTATTGTAGCAAAATAAACATGATATCAGGCCTATGCTTGCATACTCTCAATTCTGATGATATGATTCGAAAATAATTTAGGAGTTACAAACAATGGCCATAACCGAAACACTTTCTCCACAAGAGCAAGTTGACACAGCATCCCAACTGCTATTAGACAGGTTGCAAGCAGCTGAACATATAGAACTATTAAGTTACGGAAGTGGCAAAGAGGTTATCCGCTGCAAAGAGGAAGACGGTCAAACATTTGTTGTTCGAAAATATAACCTTGATGGCTTTTCTGAAGCATCGCCAAATAGTCCTCCATTCTCCATATCTCTACAGCGATTTAATGAATTATTTGAAGAAATTGGCATTGAGACGGCCCGCCATTCTGTAATCAGTGTCGATGAAAAGTCCGCTGTACTTATTGTTGAAGATCTCACAAACACAATTCCTGTATCAGAGGCATCAACCGAAATTAAAATTAAGCTAGCTACTAGCCTAGGAAAATTGTTTAACAAAGATCATGAATATAGACCAGGGCTACAAATGATAATGAGCGATATGATTGTTGTTGATCAAAGCCAAGGTGTCGATATTCCTAAATTTATCGACCTTGATCCCTATATTATTCCTAACATGGAGTACGCTGAGCTTGACGCGGCAATCTTACAGCGTATGATACCGATTTTGTGGGACGAATGGTGTATCCGGGGGGAAAGAGAAGAAGTTTTAACAGCCTTTGAAAAATCCTTAGCTAAAAATATTTTTTCTGACGATACAGAACCCTCTGCAGCAATGATTATGGCATTTTCTACCGTTAACTTGATGAAATCCGGCATAGATCCACGACATTAAAACTGTTTTTTTGGCTTTGTCAGGTACCAAAGCGCACCAAATGACGCAAAAACAAATCCACCCAGCACATCTGTTGGCGAGTGTACCAGTGCCAATACTCTACCCAGTGCAACAAATGCAACTAATATAAACAATAAAATTGCGATGTTTTTTTGCTTTGTCTCAAACCATACGGCATAGGCAATCGCAGAAGTAAATAGTACGTGGTCGGATGGAAAACCAGCATTATCCAAATACGCCGCTTTTGCTGCAACACCTAGTTCAACAAACGGTCGAGCCACATCAGGTTGATAAAAGCTAGCCACTAATTTAGCGGCCAATACTGCAGTTAATCCAGCCATTACTATACGAGCGTATGCATGCAGTCGATTAGAACCTTTTGGTAATTTAAATATCAGAAAATAGGCGCCTATGGCTGCAATTACTAGTACCAGCCCGTCAGCTATAAAGCGTATGAAAATATCCATATGCTTTATATTTTATGTCTTTTAGTTCATTCGCGCTAGCCTAGAATCAATGACCTTTTGTATCTTTTCATCAGACCAACCACGGTTTTTTAATTCGTCTTTTATCTTGCCGGCCATTGCCGTACGGAAATCTTCTCGGGTTTTAAAGCCATGCTTTTTTAACACTTGGTCAAAGTCTGATGTTTTCAACTCTTCTCGCAGTTGATCAGTTGAAATACCTAGTACACTAGCACGAAGCTCAAGTTTGCGATCATGGCGACGAGTGACTCGCTCTATTCTAGACTCGCTACGACTACCTGAACCGCTAGTTGCAGAGGTAAAGCTACTATTACCTATTGTTAGTACCGTCACTATCAACAGGCTGACTAGTGTTTTTGTTGCTATTTTCATGCATGTACTCCTCTCTTACATTGAAAAGGTTGGTGTATTTTTATTATGAATAGCAAAGCTTAAGAAAAGCTTATGCTCTATCAGGATGTTCTAATAATTTTCTATAGAGGGTTAGTTGGACTCGGTGGAGCTTGTTCATCAACTGGTGCTGGGTCTTCAACTGGCGTCACCGGATTAACCATAGGGTCAATTGGCGGTTGCGGCACTTCGTCTACTGGAGCTGGTGGCTCGTCAGGAGTTACAGGCAGTGGGGGTAGTGCATTTAACGCTTCATCTACTTTGTTAAAGTCGTCTTGCGGAACTTCTGCAATAGGTGCTGGGTCAACTATAGGTTCCGATGTGTCAGAAACAGCAGGCGCCACTGGTACTTCGTCGTTAATCGGAGTTAGCGGTTGGTCATCTACAACTGGCGTAGATGGTGTTGTAGCATCGCCAAATGTAGTTGGAGTAACATCTGACAATGGTGTGCTAGAAAATGCTGGTGTAGACGGCTCGCTAGGAGCGACAGGTTCACTTGCAATTGGCTCACTAGGTGTAGCACTAATTGGTGTTACTGGCACAGTTGGTTCTGATTTTTTGCCGCCAAAAAGTTTTGACAAAAATCCTTGTTTTTTCTCTGGTTGGGGTGTTTGTGATGATGAATCCATAATATTAACAAGATATCAGATATGGATTAAAAGCACAAGCTTTTAGTCTTTTTGCAGCTTTTCTCGTATTGGCTTTAGTTCATTTGACCAAAAACTGATTTCTTCAATTACCCTCTCGGCACTGTCTCCATACGTTTCATCTGCCTGCAACACACCTGACTCATCAAATAGCTCCCAAGGCGCAATAATCGACACCTGTTCTCGCAAGTCATACATTTTGAATTGTGCCGCAATCTGTCGGTGCTGCTCGACTGCTCGATGGCCGCCGATAACACCATAGCTGACATAGCTGACTGGTTTGTGTTGCCACTCACGGTTTAGGAAATCTATGGCGTTTTTAAAACTACCCGGTATTCCGTGATTGTATTCTGGTGTGACAAATACGAACCCATCAAATTCAGCTATTTTTGCAGACCATTTTTTACTATTTTCGTGCGTTGTGGCGCCTGGTGTTGGCTCGTCCAAGATTGGTAGTTTGTAGTCAATCAAATCGACTACCTCAAACTCTGCATCTTGTGATTTTTTGGCTGTTTCATAAAACCAATCTGCTACCTTTGCGCCAACTCGGTTCGGTCGTGTTGAACCTACTATTATTGCTATTTTTGCCATGTTTCCTCCTCTGTGGTAATATTTAGATATAACTATAAAGTGTATAGTACTATACAAAGTATAGCAGAATTATGAATAATAAAACAACTGTAATTTCTACACCGCTTCGCAGCGAAGTTAGCGCAGCCGCAAATGCGCTTGGGCACAAATGGAATGCGGAAATTCTATACGTGCTGAGCCTCAGCCCGCAACGCTTTTGCCAAATCCAACGTTCAGTTGGTGGTGTTAACCCTCGCACCCTTTCTGCTAGACTCGATGATTTAGAGGCTGAAAACATTGTGTCTCGTCAACCTATGACGGACTGTGCTGGCGACCAATACCAGCTAGAGCAAAAAGGTCTAGACCTACTGCCAGCTATCGAAGCGATGACAAGCTGGGGTCAGAAATACTCTGCTTCGGCCTAGGTCGATGTAACCCACACTCTGATTTTTGATCTGGGCCTTTTGCTGGATCATGGTAGTTTCTATTCCTTGGATAGCTAGAAAGTCTGAAAAACTCATCGACATCTTGCGGCGTAACATTTGCAACGGGGTTTATGGCAAAAAAAGAATCTCTACGCTCTATAATTGGTATGTTTTCTCTGCCTTCTGTTTCGCCTTGTCGCATTAAACCGAACAAAATGGCTTGGGGTTTATAACGCTCAACTACCTCCCGTTGAAATAGCTCAGCTTTTCTATCACTGACGGCTTTTGCACCATGGGCGATTTGAATATCATCGCCATGAATTGCTAGGTTCAAGCCCAATGTCGCCTCGTACCATCTGGCGAGCGTCTTGGTTTTCTCGGACTCGTGCCCTAGGCGCACAGTGACTACCTGAATATCATGATTAATTTTACTAATCAGCGCTAGCATGACTGGTGAAGTCTCTCTAAAGTTTGTTGCCCCAATCAAATCATCACCAAATGTTTCATAGGCCCACTGTACTATTTCTAGAGGGCTAGCGTGCTCTAGCTCGGTGTTGACTTGTTCTAACGCATAGTCTGTAAAATCGACCTCTGGCTTTGATAGTGTTTCTAATGACATAAAAATATCCTTTCACCAATAGTCGGAAAGGATATTGAAGTGACTCATAAAATATCTGTTTCCGAAAATCGGAACTAGATGTAGCACCCAACTAAAAGGGTTGCTGGCAGGTCATAGGGCTAGGTCCCTCGCTGCACTCTTGATATTAAATTGTTAATGTATATTTAGCTTAGCATTTATCCCAGTATAATATCAAGTCATTGTCTGCTACAATTAAACTGTTAAGTGGTGGGTTGAGGAGCATATGAGTAAACAGGTTAAAGGTCCCGCTTTAGAAGAACTCGAACCGCGCAGCGATGTTGGTATTATTGTAGGTGAGGAGCCTGCGTACGTGAGTGAATTTGATGAATTCATCGAAAATACTCTTTACTATGAACCCCAGGAAGCTTCGGCATTTTCAAAACACTTGCCAGAGGTTCACTTTAGCTTTGGCGAAACACCAAAGAATGACCGTTACTTTGTGGGCGTACGTTTTGATAAAAATACAGAGCTTTCAAAGCAGATAGCGGGCAATGATTCTCCGTACACAGGCCAACGTTTTTTATTCACTATCGACGACGACGGTTCTTTACTGCGAATAATAGAACTCAGCCATAAAGATGATGACTACAAGCGAGCGATACATTTTTTCAAGACAAATTTAGGCGCTAGAAAAGGTCAAGAATTTGTAGAATTCTTGCAAAAAGCCTCAAAGGTACCTACTAACGATATCCTAAAATTTTGCGAACTCAGTGATGATGAAATTGAAAAAGTTATTGTTGTGCAAAACCTAGTGAGAGTTGCACAAGGCATAGAAGACTAGAGTTTTTCTAGGTAATCTGGCAAAATAGTAGGGTTATTACTACACTTTTCTTGGACTGATAGGGTGTGGCCAAGTGGTAAGGCAACGGGTTCTGGTCCCGTGATCGGGGGTTCGAATCCCTCCACCCTAGCCAAGACAAGTGTATTAATCTAGATACAAGGAGATATATGGACCAGATATTTATTCAAGGAGTTGGCTATTTAGCGCTTTTATTTGTAGTCCTTTCCTTTCAGAATAATACTCGCGTAAAGCTCCTTTTCTTTATGCTAATAGGTATACTCTTGTTTGTTGTCCACTACGCCCTACTTGGTGCATGGGCTGGTTCATTGATGAACCTTATAGAGGCGGCGGTTGTATTTGTTGCGTACAAGAAAGAAACCGATACTTGGGCGCAAAAAAGGTTCTGGCCATATTTTTTTATAGCAATTTTTATTGCTGTTGGTGCACTAACTGCAAAGTCTTTGGTAGATTACCTGCCGGTTTTGGCGCAAATATTTGGCACAATTGCAGTTTGGCAAACTAATCCTAGGGCTATTAGATTTATCATGCTACTTCCGCGACCTTTGTGGCTTACCTATAATTTTGTAGTTGGCTCTTATGCTGGTACGGCTGCTGAGCTATTTATATTGGTTTCGGTTCTTGTCGGTATTGTGCGTTTTGACATTTTAGGGAAATCAGAAAAAAAATCTTCATGACGATACACTTCATCTGCCGTGGGAATTCCCATAGGACCATCATGGCAGAGGCATACTTAAAATCTTTGCAGCTCAAAGATATAAAAGTCATTTCTAGCGGAGTAATAGCTAATGCAAATCATACACTCAACGAACGCGTTCTTCCACATACAATCGCGCTACTAAAAAAACACGGTATTGATAACTACTCAAAGACCCATTCTGACCAATTAACACAAGCCAGAGTAGAAAGTGGCGACATTACTATCTTTATGAACCAAATTGTTGTTGATGAGTGTGAGAAATTAGTCACTTTACCAGGCGATATAGTTATATGGGATATTGATGATACAGGCGAAGGTCAACGTATCGTTCAACCTGGCGGAGATGATTATCAGTATGACGAAGAAATATATGAAGAAATCGTTCATAATATCGATCAGTTTGTGCATGAAAAGAATCTAGTCTAGTAATTTGGTATCATATTTGTATGACAAAGATTGACCCGCGAGTTGATGATTATATCGAGGCTCTGCCTGAATGGCAGCAAGTTTTAGCCCGGCAGGTACGAGATATTGTGCACGGGGCAGATACTGATGTGACTGAAACTATCAAAAGATCTATCCAACCCTATTTTGTACTAGACGGTAATATTTGTGCGTTGCTGGGGACAAAGGATCATCTGAATGTGTTTATTTATGACCCAATCGCCCCAGACCCTCACAAAATCATCAACCAAGGTCACGGCAATGCGACTGCTCGCTCAATCCAACTTTACAAAGGTGATAGCATCAACAAAAAGGCCCTGTTATATATGTTCAAAGCTGTCATTGCCAACAATCGCGCAGGTGGCTGGCGAGAGGTGGCAAAACACGCTAATTGACTTTATAGCTATTTTATATTAAAATACTAATATTGTAGGCTTCCATTTGGATATTCAACAAAGAACCGAGAGGCTGGTGCTAAATGCTCCAACGCTTTAAAGATTTAAAAGAGAGTGAGCAGGGTTTTAACCTGGCCGAGGTGGTGGTGGTCATTCTGATTATCGCAATCCTGGTCATGATGGTGAGCTCTGAATTTACAAAACGAGAGAACAAGGCCTTCGACAACGGAGCAACCGGTGCACTTGAGAAAGCCGAAAGAGCACTTATCGGCTGCTACGACGGCAAAGAGCAGCTGCTTGACTTTCGCAAGTGCAGCAAACCGAGCAACGTGACTGTCGTAGATGTCGCCAAGGATGGCTTCACTCTGGAAAAGCACTCCAAGTCCGGTCATGTCTTCACTATCGTGCGGTACAAAACAGGTAAAACTGTCCGCATCTGTGCTGATCCGAAAGAAGATGCCCCAATCTTCTGCCCCAAAGGCTGGCCCAAATGAACTGCAGTACTCCGGCTGACAACACTGAGTCGTCAGCCGGAGTACACCGCCCACCACGTGTGGGCATTTTTATTTGCTATAATGACAGTATTAATCAGGAGGTTATATGTTAGAACTACAAGGAATCAATATTTGGGCAGTCGCACTCGTATGGCTGATATATATGTTTATTGGGGCGTTTTGGTACTCGCCAATGGGCTTTGCAAAGCTATGGACCAAATACACAAAAATCGACATTTTGAAAATTCCAACCAACGAAGCGAACAAAATCATAGGCTTTGTCGCATTGTCTGCGTTAGTACAAGCATCGGCATTGGCTATAGTGCTCAATTCGCTAGGCGTCAATGACGTATACGAGGGCGTCAAAGCTGGACTAGTGTTGTGGCTTGGTTTCACAGCAGCAACAACTGTCGGCGTGACGCTATATTCACGTCGTAGCTGGAAATTTCTATGGCTCAACAGCAGCTACTTTTTAGTCGTCATGACAATCGGCTCAATCATCCTTTCAATTTGGCAATAGTTTTGTAACTAATCTTGGCGTAGAATCTTCTCCATCACCTTGCCTTTTGCTAGTTCATCGATTAACTTATCTAGGTAGCGAATTTCTCGCATAGTTGGTTCTTTTATTTCTTCTACCCTAACACCACAGATCATGCCTGTGATTTGTTTTCGAGCAGGATTCATCTTTGGTGCCTCGGTAAAGAAAGTCTCAAAATCTGTCTGTTTTTCTATCTCGACGTTTAGGCTTTTTTGGTCATGACCCGTTAGCCAACAAATGATTTCATCGACCTCTGCTTTCGTGCGACCTTTTTTCTCGGCCTTGGCTATATACAACGGATATACACTGGCAAAGCTCATTGTGTAAATTCTATGTTTTGTCATGACAAATTATGCTTTTTCTTCATATCCACATATGACTTTTCGATTAACTGCCCTAGGACAGTCATATCTACATCTGCTAATTTATTGATATATAGACACCCTTTGCTGGTTTTGTGCTTGCCTAGATTTGCCAGAAAATTAGTATAATCACCAAATCCAGGCATGATGTATAGTGTTAAATTCTGCTTTCTAGGCGAAAAGCCAATTAGCGGCCAATCGCCTTCTTGATTACTACGTTCGGATTTGTAGTGATATTGGCCAAAACCGATGATGCTCGTACCCCACATCTTTGGCTGCTCACCAGTTATTTTCGTAAACATCTCTAACAAGACTAAACTGTCATCTCGCTTTGTGCCGCTGGCAGCATTGTTGATAAAATCTTTTACATTGCCATCATTTGCTAATGTTTTGATTGTGCTCATACCCTGCATTATATAAAAAACCAGAGTATAATGAAAACTAGAACAAAGGAGGTGTATATGTTCAAAGACAACGCAACATTTAGTGGTTACTCTGTTGACGATATAGAAAAGGCCAAAGACTTTTACGGTGGGACTTTAGGGCTGAATGCGTCTACTGACGAAATGGGTCTGAAACTGACCGTTACTGGCGGATACGAAATATTTTTGTACCAAAAAGACGATCACACTCCTGCAACTTTCACAGTTTTGAACTTTGTCGTTGATGATATTGACGCAGCCGTTGACGAGCTGGTCGCTAAAGGCATCGAGATTGTTCGCTATCCAGAAATGGGCGACTGGCAAGACGAAAAAGGCATCGCACGTGGCAAAGCAGCCAACCGTGGACCAGACATTGCGTGGTTCACAGACCCTGCAGGCAATGTTCTATCCGTGCTCAGTAACTAATTATCTTTGCCGTCGAGTTTCAGAGTGTTTGATGGGTCGCCGTGGGCAGTTCCAGTACCAACATGTTTGTCGCTGATTTTGTCACCTTTTTTGATGATATGGACTATTGCCATTGCGTGACCACGGCCTAAATCGAAATCCTGCTTCAACCAGTCGACGATTACACCTGCTTTCGTCGCAGGATTATCAAACCCTTTTTCTTTTGCCATAGCGATAAATTCATTTGGCGTTTTACCTGTCTTTTCTTCTATATTGTCTAGGTATGCTTGAAATGACATAACAACTTCCTTAGTTTATTATTTATTCATTTACTAGAATACTATATAATTCAAGTATGGAAACATTACACTTCACAATAGATATCAATGCTAGCAAGCAACATGTTTGGGACGTAATGCTAGGTGACGAAACATATCGTCAGTGGACAACCTTTTTTAGCCCTGGTTCGTACTACGAAGGTAGCTGGGACAAAGGCAGCACTATTCGATTCCTCGGACCTGGCGAGAATGGCCAGAAACCAGGTGGTATGGTTAGTCGTATTGCCGAAAACCGACCGTATGAATTTATCTCCATAGAACATCAAGGTTTGGTAGGTGATGGAGTTGATGACACTACCAGCGAATGGGCGCAGGCATGGTCTGGTGCAACCGAAAACTACACTTTCAGCGAAACTGACGGTGTCACTACACTCGATATTGACCTGGCCAGCAAAGCTGGTGCTGTGCCAGAAGCAATGAAACAAGAACTCGCTGGCATGTGGCCTAATGCCCTAGCCAAGCTAAAAGAACTCGCCGAGAGCGATGTCTAAAATATTTATCATCATAGCGGGAGTATTGTTTATACTAGCCGCCATAGTGATAACTTTTACAGTCGGCAGATCTATTTAGAAATTATTTCTTTGCAGCTTTTTTGAGTTTTTTCTTCAAAAGTCGTTTGCGCGTAGCGCTGTGCCAATTTTTGTGCTTTGCCATTATTGTCTATCCTATCTGTTATATTGCATTCATTATAGCATAGCTAAAAATGCCTTCTGCTGATTGATAGCTTGCCTCGTCTTTTCATATTTTGCTCTGACTGCTGAAGAGCTCTGACGATAAAATCAGTATTTGTAAATATTAACGACTCTTGCACTTCGCCCGTATGTTCATTTTTGAACGTGTGTCTAACGGGACACCCAGATGACGACCTATCCACATCATCATCCTGCAGATGCTCCTCTTGTATACGATTGGCTTCTTTGCGCCTTTGGTTTGCAGCTATTTGAAAAGTATCGTTGAATCCTACTACTTGTCCATTTTGATTAATTAAAAATACATCGCTTGGCCCTAGTTGTTGACCATCTGTTGAGACAAAGTCAAAAAACTTGTTAGTGCCCATTCTAAACTTAATTGAGTCAAAGCCAAGATACCCCGGAGGGCCTTTAGTGAGAGTTTGCATCATATCATCAAAAGAGCCTCTGCTCATAATTTCTATCATTTTAGGGTAGTCAAATTGTACAAACTTCATAGTATCTTTGCTACCAAAAGGTATATCTTTCTCGACTCTATATATCTGAGTAGCTACGGTAAATGGAATTGTAAAGCCGCTTTGAATTGCGCTAGAAATTACATCTGAGCCTACAAATTCGCTAAAAAGAGAACTATTAGCAAGAAATAATTTTTTTATTGGATGATTAGTATCCGACTGAATATCACTAAAATTAGTCCTTTGCTGCATAAAAAGATCTAGCATACTCATAAAGTAATTCACATCAGGGTCAAATGTATGTATGACAGGAATTTTTTCTTTTTCTTGATCTGAAAATTGTTCTTGTTGCGCATTCGAGAAAAGCTCAAATAGATATGGCCCAACAACACTTTTCATTATTTCAGCTCTATTCAAACCCTCTGCTTTTTTAACAAGGCTATTTGGGTCTACTTTGTCACCTATGATTGGTACTTCTGAGTGATACATTAAGTAAATTATACAATAAATATGTATAATTACAACTTGAATTACTTCTTCTCAAAGAAAACGAGCTTGTAACCATCCGGATCAATGATAGTAAATTCACGACTACCCCACGGCTTGTCGACTGGTTCGCTAGTTGGTTGTACGCCTACCGCAACTGCTTCACCGTATGCTTTGTCCGCATTTGCTACTTTCATATTTAGAAAATGTCCCGCGCCCTTTGAAGATTGATCGAATTCTGATTTAAACTCGTCAACACCTACAGCGTCAGCTGTACGAAATGTTATCCCAAACCAGTTCACATAGACAATTAGCGAATCAGCCTCTTGCTTGCCCATACGAAAACCGAGCGCTTCGTAGAATTTAGCTGTTTTTTCGATATCGATTATGTAATATGTAACGCTGGAAATACTATTTATATGCATGTCTACTTCCTTTTCTTTCGTTTTTCACTGCGCTTTGACTGATTGATTGCAGCTCGGCGTATCAATAGATTCGCAAACAAACCAATAATTCCTATACCCATCAACACATAAAAGGTCGTAAAGATTTTACCTATATCGGTTTTCGGTACGATGTCACCATATCCTACGGTCGCCAGCGTAATGACACTGAAATAATAGGCATTTAGCCATGAAAGTTTTTCGACAAAGTGATAAAAGACAGTTCCAACTGCTAAAACACTGAGCGCCAATGCTGCTACTAGTCCAAAATACGCGTTGACCTGATTAATCTGTTTTTTATCCATAATGATTACTGCAATCATTATACACCCGCCAGTTCATGTTGTGGATAAGTGCTATACTGTAGCCATGAAAGAGCTGATACTAAATGTTGGTATAGGTGTGGCAATCGTTTTGCTATGTATGTTCCTGTCATATGCATTTGGCTTAGCCAAAGTCTTTGGTAAGCTCGGTCAACCACGATGGAGGGCATTTATACCGGTTTTTGGATTTATGACCTTGGTTAAAGCGCTACATCTACCAAGACATTGGTTTTTCATGGCGCTCATACCGTATGTTGGTACGATATATTCGATTGCTACTGCTCAGAGATTAGGTAAGGCTTTCGATAAAAAAACTTCATTTTCAGTGATATGGCTGACCTATGGCTCATCTGTTGGTATGCCTTTGATTGGTTTTTCCAAAAGACAGCCAGACCCGAAAGTGTTGGACGAACCAGTGCCTAATCTCAAAGAACTAGAGAAAACTATAAAAGAACTGGCAAAGAAAAAGAAATCAAAAGACAAGCAGCAATCTGTTTAGGGTTTTTCGTTTGGCAAATTTCTAGATAGCACGTATGCAGCTGCTGCTGCAACAAAGACGAAGAACATTGCTTCCTTGAGTGCTTTTACTTGAGAATCCTCATATGTCTGAGCCACTTCTTTGGCTGTTTGTTGACTACCACCCTTTGACAAAACTATCTGCTCAGCCTGAGCTGTAGAAACAATCTGCACACCTTTTTGTGACTGAGATGTTACTTGTTGTTTAACAGATGACGACAGATCTGGGTTATTATTGACGGCGTTTATAAAACCTGATGTCAGTGTCAGCATGAAAACTGAACCGACCATCGCCGTACCAAATGACGAGCCGAGGTTTTGATATGTTCCTTGTAGGCCACCAACTTCGGCTGTGTCTTCCTTTTTGACAGCGGACATATTGACATTACCTAGTTGCGACGCCAGCAAGCCAAAGCCCGAGCCAATCACAAACATACCCGCCCAGAACAGATTGTTACGCAGCTCTGGCTCGATAGAACCTAACACCAATAATGCTCCTAGCGCCATAGCTATTTGACCCCAGTGGACTATACGCTTGGCTGACTGTCTGGCAGATTGTCGTGAACCAATGACTGAAAACAATATGAGCCCGATAGATAGTGGGATAAGTTTGAGGCCAGTTTGCAATGCGTCATTACCTAGAATCGTCTGCAAATACACCGGTATAACAAAGAACAATGCAGCGATGATGAAATATTGCGATAGAAACACGCTCAAGCCACTTCGCAACACTGGGATAGATAACATCGATACCTTTAGTAGCGGATGGCCGCCCGATAGCTCAAGCTTTTTCTGGTAATTATAAAACCAATATAACAGTCCTATTCCAGCTAGAATCAGATACGCAACTGTCGAGATACCTAGTGGTGCGATGTCTTGACCAGCAATCACAGGCGTTTCTTTCGGTAGTATCCAACCCCAAGTTTTACTCTGCAAGACTCCAAATACCAACAGCCCCATACCGCCAGCAGATAGCAGAACGCTCGGGATATCTAGCGATGTTTTCTTTGACGACCGCTCGTCGTAAATCTTGTTTGCAACCAACAACACACCTATCATTACGACAGTTTCAGCTGCAAATACATACCGCCATGAGAAATACGTAGTTACAAAGCCACCAATAATTGGGCCAACAGCGGCGGCAAGTCCAGTAACTGCGCCTAGTATTGAAAAGGCAACCACTCGGTCTTTGCCTTTGTAATTAACTGCAGCGAGCGCGGCAATTGCCGGTATGACTAGTATCGCGCCTAGCCCTTCAACCAACGACCAGCCAAATAGCAATGTAACAAGGTTTGGGCTGAGGGCAGTAATCAATGAACCGACACCGTATATGATAGATCCGATTTTAAAGGCTCGGCTACGTCCCCATATGTCACCTAGTTTGCCGCCCGTTAACATCAGGGCTGCCATAGTTAGTGCGTAAAAAGTGATTGCAGCCTGCATGCCAGAAATTGTTGTACCTAAATCTGCTGCAACTGTAGAAATAGAAACATTCATGACAGTACTGTCCAGTATCATCACGAACTGTGACAGGGCCAGTATTGCTATTACAAACCACTTTTTCATCTGTATTTAGAATACTCTGCGGATAAAATTAAAGCAATTGCACACCTGTTCATATTTCTTCCGTATTTATATACATCATACACCCTCTAACCCTTGTAAAGCGTGAGCTTTTTTGCTAGTATTGTATCTACAATCCCAGGTTTGATAGCTTGGTGGCCACTAATGAAAAATAGTTTAGGTAACGCGATTCTCTGCGCTAGAACAGAGAGAACGACTAATTGGAAAGGCGAATGATTTTTTGAAAAAGAAAATCGCGCTATTACCACAACAACAAGTAGAAATCACCGGTAGGCCCTCTGACAAGGATTTATCGGTGTTGTCAAAAGCCCTCGAGGAAGGCACGATGGAGGCACTGATGCAACCACGAGTCCAAAGACTGCTGCCACTAAGACTGATTACAACTCAGTCAGTCGGTGGCGAGCGGAGGTCGGCAATCCTGGAGCTGCTTCCCCTTCACCGAGGAGGTGTTCGTCAGATTGGCGGCAAAGGCTGGTGGCTGCGAGGTCAATCGACCAGCGAAAGTGACTTCACAAAACGTGGCAATCACAAGAACGCTCCTATCGCCGAGGTAGTCTTAAACCCTTTGAACGGCAAGGACCGATTCAGCGTCGTTTAGGGTTAATCACCCAATCCCGTCGGTTTACCCTGAGCATGGATGCTCTGGTAACCGGCGGTTGTTTAATTTCAGAACATTGTTATTTATCAATATTTCTGTCATAATCATATAGTTCCAAACACGGAGTTTGGTACTCTATCTTACAGAGTAAGCGAGTCACTGCGCCCCCAGTGATAATTACAAGAAAGGTGGGTTTCGATTGGCATCGATGCTCCTCACACCAGATGATCGTCCTCAGACCACAAAGGGTCCTAATGAAAATGTATTTGCAGAAGCCTGCGAAGCACCCTCAAAGCGGACCCACAAATTCACCCTACGGCCTATCGATGAGAATTACGTTGGTGACCCTCCGAAGCTAAAGGTGAAAAGCTTGAGAGCAGAGCTTGTGCCGAGAGAAGCCCCGGGCAATCTCTATGCATACAAAGCCGAGATTGTGCCTAAATCTGACGTGCAGTCGTCGATAGAGAACGTCACAACGGTCGAGGGTTACTTTAACCCGACTCAGCCAGATGGCCACGTATGGCTAAAAACCGACTGAGACCACCCTCTTTCTACCCGCCGGTTGTACTTGCAGAAATGCTTGTACAACCGGCGGTTCTTCATTTTTAAATATAATTGCTTTTTATTTAGTTTTATGCTATAATTAAAGTAATCAAGACTTTTGTTTTGGTAATGTACATCTCTCTGGCAACAGAGACAAATTGAAAGGCGTGTGGTCATATGGGCTACGCAATCATGCTAGAACCAGGGGATGTCATCCCTTTGGAGTTCGTTCCCCCTATCGAAGATTTCTTCGAGGCTCTCAAGCACCATGACGACCCAAAGAAGAAGTTGGTGGATTTCCCAACACCCCGTCCTCACCCGACAAAGAGGGACAGTATGTACCTTTCTGTCGAAATCGACAGCATTGGACGAGGGCTTAAAGGCGACGGTCCCGATTGGTTGATTGTCTGCACACTCTCACGACGCGGTGACTTTTGGTCAACCGTGGGTGACTCGAGCAGAAATCCAAAGGTCAAGATTGCCCATAACGGCGATAAGCAAAGTGGGGCACTTGAACTCCACCTGGACAGCTGAGCCGTCTGGCTTCCGTGAAAACGGCGTTCTGGTCCCCGACGATACGGGGACTTTTTGATTTGATACAATAATCATATGAAACTACAAATTGGCGTCAAAGCACTCATAGAAAATAGTGACGGCTTGTACCTGTTTTTGCAGCGGTCTAGCGGTTTAGCTAGTAGTGATGATATACGCTGGGATATTCCAGGGGGGCGCATAAATGAAGGGGAGACACTGCGTGATGCACTGACCCGAGAAATACGAGAAGAGACAGGATTAACTCTAGACAGTTCTATTCGACTGTTGGATGCTCAAGACATCATTGTACCCGAAAAAGACCTACATGTTGTACGCCTCACCTACTTGACTGCTATTGATGGTGACGTGACATTGAGTGATGAACATCGAGCTTATAAATGGGCAACCTTGGCCGAAGCTGCTGAGTTGCATGTTGATGACCAATTACATGCTATTTTGGAATCTTTATAAAACAGGAGTAAAATAAAGATATAAATAGGAGGGTGTTATGTCGAAAGGTAAAACTACAATAAATCAAAATGGTGCTGCCGGGGGCGCATATTTTATAGCGTACTTTGGTGCATTGATATACTTTATTAACCAAGCTCATGGCTTTTGGGAAGTTGTACTAGCATTTTTGCAATCACTAGTATGGCCTGCGTATTTGGTATATCACATATTTGTAGTACTGAGAATTTAGGAGATTGTTATGAGTGGTATTAATGTTGAGCCCTACATTTTTTTCAAAGGCAACGCAGCCGAGGCAATGGAATTTTATAAAAGTATCTTTGGTGGCGAGATTGAAACAATGTCATACGATGCTATGCACATACCGGTACCAGAAGGCTTCACAGGTGAAAATTTGATGCATGCAAGTTTGAAAAATAGTGATGTTGCACTGATGGCTAGTGACACAATCGAAGCAAGTGAAGTCTCAAAGAAAATCACGATTTCATTAGCTGGTGAAGATGAAGAGAAACTAACGGCAATTTTCAACGGCCTCAGCGAAGGTGTCGAAGTTAAATATCCACTAAAAAAAGAATCTTGGGGTGACATATTTGGCAGCATCACTGACAAGTATGGTGTCGAGTGGATGGTGAATATCGGCACTGCAACTCAATAATCACGAACATGGAAAAACAATAGTAGATATATTTAGACTTGTTCGCGGGCAATTTCAGGTGCAAGTCCGATGTATTTTGAAGGTGTAAGTGTAAGCAAACTAATTTTGGCTTCGGCTGGTATATCGAGACTGTCCACAATATCTATATACACACTACGATTAAAGTGTTTCCCTCTCGAGAGATCTTTGACGATATTATAGACATCCTTTACCCCATGCTTACGACCTACAGTTTGGATTGCCTCGGTCAAAACTTCCCACTCATCTTCTAACTCAGCTTGCGCTTGTTGCTCGTTAGGAAGTATTTTGTAAAGTCCTTTCTCGAGAGATTTTAAAGCTACGGTAGTGTGGCCAAAAGCAGTACCAATACTTCGTAGAGCCGTTGAATCACTGAGATCTCTTTGCATTCGTGATCTAGGTAGTTTAATAGCAAGATGCTGGAGAAGTGCTGTCGATAATCCAGCGTTGCCTTCTGCATTTTCAAAATCAATTGGATTGACTTTATGGGGCATGGTAGATGAACCTGTCTCTTTTTCGTTAACTTTTAGTTTTAAAAGCTTCCTCTCGATATACGCCCACATGTCAGATGACAAATCAACGATTTGAGTGTTACCTTGCGACAAGGTGTTAAAAAGCTTTGCTAAAGTATCATGAGGTTCAATTTGTGTTGTAACGCCGTTAAATTCAAACTTACCAGTTCCATATGCGAAGTTACCAGTTCCGAGGCTCTCGACAAAATCACGTGCAAATTGTGGCCAATCTACTTCGGGGTATGCAACGACCATAGCATTATAGTTGCCAGTTGCGCCGTTTAATTTACCGGTTAAAGCTATATCGGATAAATCATTTGCAGTACGCTCAAGACGTGTCGCAAATACCCTCATCTCTTTGCCGATGGTTGTTGGCGATGCCGGTTGTCCATGCGTTTCTCCCAGTATAGGAACATGTGCATAAAGGTCAGATTTATCGTCTAGAACCCGTATTACATTATCAATTCTAGGAATAATCACATTACTAGTAGCACCCTCGACCATAAGATTGTAAGCATTATTGTTGATATCTTCTGAAGTTACCCCAAAATGTATAAGCTCGAGATAACTTCCAAGAGTTTCGTCGCCCTTGAACTGACGACGAAGCCACAGCTCAACAGCTTTTACGTCATGGTTTACTTCGCCTTCAATTTTTTTTATTTGCCTTGCACCTTTAATATCAAATTGGTCAGCGACTTCCTGTATGCGATCATGGGCTCTTGGATCGATATGAGGCACATCAGGTAGAGATCCTCCGGTCAGTGCGATCAATAGAGCACATTCGACCTGAACTCTGGCATGTATGAGACCAAACTCTGATAGGTATGGATCAAGTTCTTGCGTTTTTTCATGATAACGACCATCAATCGACGATACTGCCGTAAGTTCATTTAATCTAGCCATCAAATTGCCTCCAAATTATTTCAGATTCAGCATAGCATCTGTTAGCAATTACCCACAAGCATAAGTTATTTACTATTGGTGGGTAATTTGCTAATGCTTTATTGACAAACCACGAAAGTGGGTAGATAATCAAAGTGTCTATAAAGAGGAGGACACATGGCACAAAAAGAAGTAACTGGTTACGTGGGTTGGGTGTACTTTGCAGGAATATTAATGATAATCGCTGGAATTTTTCAGGCAATTGCAGGTTTCACTGCACTATTGAATGACAAATTCTATGCACTCGTGAACGAATCACTACTAATAGTGGACGTCACAACTTGGGGTTGGATCCACCTACTGCTAGGTCTATTGATTTTTGCAGCTGGTATGGCAGTCCTAAGTGGCCACGTATGGGGACGTATAGTCGCTATCATATTGGCGGTACTAAGTATCAGCGCACAGTTTGTGTTTATTGGTGCTTACCCGTTCTGGTCACTACTAATCATCGTGGCTGACATCACAATCATCTACGCATTGATCGTACATGGTGACGAAGTAAACGCATAAAAAACAATACAAAAATAACAATGCACGAGCACTCATATTGTGCTCGTGCTTGCATTTTGAGCATAGTGGGTACTACAATAAAATAAATTAATTAATGCGAGGTGCTCCAAATGCGAGGAAAACATTTATATAAACTAGTAATAGTCCTGCTATTTGCAGTGGGTTTTGTGAGCTTTTCACCAAGTGCTCTAGCCTATGGTGATTCGGACAATATACCAGGCTCTGTCGAGAATGCATCACCAAACAATGGTGATAACAACTATGACACTATAAAAGATAAAAAGCAGGATGACGTAGCAACCACTACTAACCCTAACGATATTGAGGCTCCAAACTCTTATGTGAGCCTAGAGATTACTAACCAAGGCGAAGGCCCTAACTGGCAGATTGACGAGTTCAACCCTGTGGACCCAGCTACATTACCTTCACAACCAGATGGTACAGTTTTCCCAGTGGGTATGTTTGATGTCAAACTATCTAGCAACGGATGTGGCTGTCACAACGAACAGGTTGTTGAGCGAAGTATCGTTTCTACAGACTCTGTTGTAGTTGGTGACACCGTACACCTCAAACTCATATTTGACCGCTTACTAGACACTAGCAGATGGACTACACAAAAATATGATTCAGCAACCGACACATACTATGACTACAGTCCGTATGTAACAATTTCAACACAATTATATGGTGAGACTCTGCGCACAGTTCTAGAGTGGACTATTGTTGATGGCGGACTAGGCGATGAAGACGGTCTAGTAAACTGCAGCATCAGCGACCCTATCGGCCCAACTATACTACCTACTGCTACGTCTACTAGCGCACTAATAGTTCCGGCAGCAAAGACAACAACTGTTACTGGCCCAACATTAGCTAATACTGGACTAGGTACAAACGTACTGATTTCTATTGCAGTTCTATTTATTGCAGCAGCTGTGGTTGTATTTCCAAAGCGCGCACAACGATAAGGCGCATTGATGGTTAGTAACCGATTAAGGGCAATCGTAGCAATCATCTTTCTGGTAGGCGGCATATATGTCGCCTACTTGTCTTTGTTGGCGCCTCAACACGAAATACATTCTAGTTCAGCTAGCCAGGCACAATACGTTCGTGAACACGCGCCAAAGGTTAGTTCAGAAGACACATTGATTATTCCCAAGATATCAGTCAATGCACTCATCAATCCAGGTGGCATTGCTACATTAGATAACGGTGCAATTTGGCATCGGCAGCCGCAAAATGGCAATCCAGTAGATGGTGGTAACTTTGTATTAGCAGGCCACCGCTACCAGTTTGCTATCACGCCCGACCACACAATTAAAAGCTCTGTGCTGTATGATTTAGACAAAATGAAGCTTGGTGACAAAATATTGGTCGACTGGCACAAAAAACGTTATACCTATAAAGTTACCAAAATTTATAGTGTCAAACCAAACGCAGTTGAGATTGAACAACGCTCGAACGAGCCAAAAATGACACTATACACCTGCACCCTAGCGGGCAGCACAGACGGCCGAATAGTTATCGAAGCAAAATTATAGCCAGTCTTTGCTATAATTAAATGTAATATGATTTTCATAGCTCGTGGGGTAAATGGGTGAAGCGAAAGTACGAATTGTTGATTTCTATCGTGCTTTCATTAGTAGTTATTTTAGCTGCGCTACTTTATTTTTCTGGTGCGAATATTGCCGTCCTCAACCCACAAGGCGTCATAGCTGACAAGCAACGCGATTTAATAATTGTTTCAGTGTTACTGATGCTAATTGTTGTCGTGCCAGTCTACGCCATGCTATTTACCTTTGGTTGGAAATACCGTGCTAGCAACAAAAAAGCAACCTACAAGCCAAATGCAGATAGTAGCATAATCGCCGAAACAGTATGGTGGGTTGTACCAATCATAATAATCGCAGCGTTGAGTGGTATCATCTGGACTAGTAGCCATGAGCTAGACCCGGCAAAATCCCTGAGTTCTAAAAACAAAACTATTACGATACAAGTAGTCGCGCTGCAGTGGAAGTGGCTATTTATTTATCCCGAGCAAAATATTGCGACTGTTAATTATGTACAATTCCCTCAGAAAACACCTGTAAAATTTGAGATTACATCTGACGCACCTATGAATTCATTTTGGATACCGAGTTTAGGCAGTCAAATATATGCGATGTCGGGCATGAGTACAAGTCTGAACTTGATGGCTAACAGCACCGGTAGCTATCGGGGCTCGTCTGCAAATATTAGTGGTGATGGCTTTGCGGGTATGAAATTTACAGCTCGATCAACCACAGATTCTGATTTTGAAGACTGGTCACATCGAGTCAAAAATACTGGTCAGTCTCTGGATTATAGTGCCTACGAGCGATTAGCAAAGCCGAGTAAGAATAATCCGGTCGCCTATTATTCCCTAAATGACAGCAAGCTATATGATAAAGTTATACTAAAGTACGTAGCGCCGCCAAATCACACGGAAGGTAGTAACCACTAGATGTTCGGTAGATTAACATTGCAGGCATTTCAACATGATCCTATTATAACTGGTGCTCAGGTCACCATGGTTTTGGGTGCATTATCTGTGATTGGTTTTCTATTTTATACAAAGCGCTGGCAATGGCTTTGGCGTGAATGGTTAACTAGTCTGGACCCAAAAAAAATTGGTGTTATGTATATAATCGTCGCACTAGTTATGTTAGTGCGAGGCTTTGCCGACGCTGGTATGATGCGTTTGCAACAGGCACTATCCGCAGGTGATGCGCATGGATTTTTAACATCTGACCACTTTCAACAAATATTCACTGCTCATGGCACAATTATGATTTTCTTTGTTGCTATGGGTCTGATGTTCGGTCTCATTAACCTAGTCGTACCGCTGCAAATTGGTTCACGTGATGTGGCATTTCCATTTTTAAACTCCGTCAGCTTTTGGCTATTTGTAGCCGGCATGATGTTAGTAAATTTGTCATTGGTTGTTGGTGAAATGGCCGCAACGGGTTGGTTGGCGTATCCCCCACTCTCGGAGCTAGCCTATAGTCCGGGGGTTGGAGTGGACTATTGGATATGGAGTATACAGATAGCAGGTATCGGTAGTTTACTGTCGGGTGTAAACTTTTTGGTGACTATTATAAAGATGCGTGCTCCGGGTATGACATTAATGAAAATGCCGCTGTTTACCTGGAGTGTGCTCAACACAATGCTGCTAGTCATATTCGCCTTCCCAATCTTGACAGTAACACTAGCACTACTGGCGCTCGACCGTACGATGGGGATGCATTTCTTTACATCCACAGCCGGAGGTAACCCAATGATGTATATTAATTTGATTTGGGCTTGGGGACATCCCGAAGTATATATATTGGTGCTACCTGCGTTTGGTATATTTTCAGAAGTTGTATCAACCTTTACTGGCAAACGTTTGTTTGGATACAAATCAATGGTTTTTGCACTGTGTGCGATATCGGCACTGTCATATTTGGTCTGGCTACACCATTTCTTTACAATGGGCGCCGGAGGAAATGTGAATGCGTTCTTTGGTATCATGACAGCTGTTATAGCAGTACCAACTGGGGTCAAGGTATTTAACTGGCTATTTACAATGCGTCACGGTAGGATACGTTTTACGTCGCCTATGATATGGTTCTTTGGCTTTGTGACAACATTTACAATTGGTGGCGTAACCGGTGTGTTGATGTCTGTACCAGCGATTGACTTTCAGGTTCACAACAGCCTGTTCTTGGTTGCGCATTTTCACAATATGATTATTGGTGGCGTTGTCTTTGGCTACTTTGCTGGACTGACATACTGGTTCCCAAAGATATTTGGTTTTAGGCTTAACGAGCGCCTGGGCAAGTACGGAGCATATGGCTGGATAATTGGGTTCTTGTTCGCGTTTATTCCCCTGTACATACTAGGCTTTATGGGGGCGACTAGACGACTAGATCACTATGACGCATCTATTGGCTGGCAGGGCTTGTTTATAGTTGCGGGCATAGGTGTGATGATTATTGGTATTGGCGTACTCTTCCAAATACTACAGCTGGTTGTTAGTATTCGTGACCGTAAAAAGAATCTCGATATCACTGGAGACCCTTGGAATGGGCGCACCTTGGAATGGTCAACTGTTTCACCAGCACCTTCTTATAATTTTGCAATTACACCCGAAGTATCCGCCCGTGATGATTGGTGGGAACGAAAACGTAGTAAAAATACAGACGCACTAAAATACCGGGACATCCACATGCCTAAAAATTCTGGCTTGGGGTTAATCATAGCTATGTTTGCTTTTGTAGCGAGCTTTGCAATTATTTGGCACATCTGGTGGTTGGTGCCTTTTTGTGTGGTAGTAATTGTTGGGCTAATAATTTACCGAACCACCAATGATGATAGTGAATACAAAATAACTGCTGCTAAATTAGCCAAGCTACAAGAGGAGCAAGCAATATGAGCCAGGCAGCGACAAAACAAGCTGATGACAAAACCTTGTTTGGTTTTTGGATTTATATCCTAACTGATTGTGTGTTATTCGCCTGTTTATTTGCTACTTTTGCCGTGCTGCGTTTTAACACATTTGGTGGACCAGGCGCTGACGAGCTATTTAGTTTGCCATTTGTTTTTATCGAGACGCTTTTGCTACTAACTAGTAGTTTTGTTTGCGGCATGGCTGTTTTGTATGCGCGAGTGAATGACAAAAAAAATACGTTACTAATGTTGGCTGTAACATTTGCGTTAGGTTTGGCCTTTGTAGGAATGGAGCTCAGTGAGTTCAGTAACCTAGTGCACGAAGGTAACAGCTGGCAACGAAGTGGCTTCCTGTCATCATTCTTTACATTAGTTGGTACACACGGGCTACATATAGCGGTTGGGTTGATTTGGATACTGACGATGGGTTGGTTAATATACCGACGTGGCTTGGGCCGAAATGTTATACGAAAGTTATTGTTGTTTAGCTTATTCTGGCACTTTTTGGACATTGTATGGATATTTATATTTACAATTGTATATTTATTAGGAGTAACACTATGAGCACATACAAACAAACTCGTCGCTCATATATAATCGGATATATTTTGTCGATTGTCTTTACAATAGCTGCATTTACTGTAGTTGGTTTACACCTATCTACCCATCATCAAATGCCGAGTGATCAAATGGTCATGGCCTCACTGATGGTCTTTGCAGTTTGCCAATTAATTGTGCAGGTCATTTTCTTTTTACACCTCGGCAAGGAACCAAAGCCACGACTCAATCTACTAGCCTTTTTGTTCATGATTATGGTCATAGTGATTATAGTATTTGGTTCACTATGGATAATGAAAAATCTTAATTATCACATGTTGCATGGAACAGATGTTGATAAATATATAATTCAAGACGAGGGGATTCACAACTAATGCCAATAAAAACATATTACTCGCTCATCAAACCCGGAGTCACATATGGCAACCTGCTGACAGTTATTGCTGGTTTTTTGCTAGCTAGTCATGATCATATTAACCTAGTGCTGTTCCTGGCTGTTACGCTCGGTATGGGATTGGTTATTGGTTCAGCCTGTGCCTTTAATAATTATTTCGACCAAGACATCGATCGCATCATGAGTCGTACAAAGAAGCGTGCAATAGTTGCTGGGTCAGTTAGCGGCAGAAATGCGTTGATTTTTGCCAGCATAATAGGAGTCATAGGCTTTGCTTTATTAGCAATTTTCGCAAACTTGCTGACGGTTATTGTTGCACTGATAGGTTTTGTCGATTACATTGTTTTTTACGGAATACTGTCAAAGAGACTGTCGATACACGGCACTTTAGTAGGTAGTATATCTGGAGCCATGCCTATATTGGCTGGTTATGTAGCTGTAACAAACTCAGTTGATATGGGTGCGATTTTACTGTTTCTGATATTATTCTTTTGGCAGATGCCAGAGTTTTATTCAATCTCGATATATCGTCGCAAAGAATATGCCGCAGCTAAAATACCAGTGATGTCGGTAGTAAAAGGCGTTCAGAGCACCAAGGTACAAATCTTGATTTATATGCTGGCCTTTACAGTAGTCACGCTAGGGCTAGGCTTATTTGGCTATACAGGCTATATTTACCTGCTAGTTATGACTTTGTTGTGTCTTCGTTGGGTGTGGATTGCTTTGCAAGGGTTTACGACAAAGGATGATAATAAGTGGGCAAAAAGCGTCTTTAAATTCTCATTGATTGTCCTGGTAGTGTTTAGTATCTTGATATCAATTGATGCATGGATACCATAGTAGTATAATAATGCTTATGATATTACTTACTCATATAGTTATTGCGCTCGCTAGTGTTATATACGCATCTTATACATTATATGTTCCTTCAAAAGCAAAGCTCGATGTGTCGTATGTATTGATACTGCTGACATTACTGAGCGGTAGCTACCTGACCGTCACCACACCGTCACACATGCTACAGGCATGTGCATCTGGTCTTGTTTACAGCGGGGCGGTCTTGGTAATGACCATGTTCGCAAAGCGCAAGCTAGCACAAATAAATATAGATAAAGATTAGTTACACCAGATGAGCACTAGGAAAAATCAGATTTTAAACTTTGATTTAAGAGTTATTGATTTTTTCAAGCAAACCTTCATCCCTTTTGCACGTTTTTCACTATTTTTAGTATTCTTTTGGTTCGGTATGATAAAACTATTAGGGTTTAGTCCTGCGAGCCCGCTGGCAGAAGCTTTAGTCGCTCATACCGTAGGCCTCATGTATTTTCAAGTTTTGTTTGTAGTCTTGGCGCTACTAGAAGTCGTGATTGGATTATTGTTCTTGTTCCCACGAGCAACCCGAATAGTTATTCCATTATTATTGCTGCATATGCTTATTGTGTGTTCACCACTATTGCTCGTTCCAGACTATACATGGCAAGGCTTTTTTCTGCCTACGTTAGAAGGCCAATACATTATAAAGAATGCTGTTGTTGTAGCTGTTGCGATTGGCGTTGCTGCTTCGACCAAACCACTCAAAAAATAATTACTGCTGTTCAAAGACAGTCTTTAGTTGTGCACGTGCTGCTGTAGTTGCAGCTTTGAATGCTTCGTCATTTGCTTTGACAGCGTCATTGTGCTTTTGAACTATTATCTTTAACTGCTCGCCCTTTGAAGTCGATTCTCGACTTGTTTTTGCTTGTTGGCGTGCTGTTGCGATTGCTGTCTTGAGTTTTTGCCTAACAGTATCTACACTTTGACCAGCCGTACAAGCAGCTTTGGCATCTGATATAGCTTGATTTATACTTGCAGTAGTAGTAGAAATATTAGAATCTACTGATAGTACTGTAGTCTTTTTTAAATTATCAATATCACTTTTAAATGCTGTAAATGCTGTGTCGTTTGCAGCTCGACGAACTTTTATCGCCTCGGTCATAGCGGATACATACGTCTCAACTGCCTGTTTCTGCATATCAGTTTTTGCTATAGATTGTAGTTTATCGAAATTTTGCTGTCTTTTTGCGTCCCAACCTTCTCGTTTGCTTTGTAATTCAGTACTACGTGCCTCACGATAAGTCGCTGATTTAGTATGGACATCAATCCTTTTACTATCAACATTCGACTTTTTCTCAGCTAGTTGGGCTTGAATAGTGTCTGCTATTTTATTAATCGATTGACAGTTTGACGCAGCGCTAGAAGTAGTCTTGGCCTCAGTTTTAGTAGCTGACTTTGTGGCCTCTGCCTTAGCCCTAGCTTGCTTGGCTGCTGCTTCTTTTGTATTTGTCTGTGTCGCGGTAGGGCTAGAAGAAGTTGTCGTAGATGTGTTTTCTATAGCTAGTACATTACTGACTGGCAAAAGTGTGAGGCTAAAAATACTAGCAGCAATCATAATGACATTAAGGGGTTTCCTAGTAATTGCCATAGTTGCCCTCCAAGCTTTGGGTTGAATTTGCGTCATCAACAACTGTCTGCGATTCAGAATTACTGAGCGCGTCTTCGAGTTTTTGCTCACTGTCCATATATGATTGGACCTGTGAATCTATCGTTTCTGGTGTATCAGCTTTTTCAACGGTCGCTACCTTTTCAACTGCCGTAGGTTTTTGGCCAAAAGCTAGAGAGAGGATTGCGTAAGTAGCGCCTGCTATTAGTGTCACACAAACTATGCCACCCAGCCCTTTGATGAGTTTTCCTTTTTTAGATGTATTATCTTTATCAGAATTGACAGCTGTTTGCTGCAAAGAGGTAGGCTCCGAAGATTGACTATCCATACACGGGTTCCTGTTTATGCTTATAATGCTAACACTTTTACTATAAAAAAATCAACGGCAAGCAATTTATACGGTCTATACATGATGCTATAATTTTGTATATGAAGATACGAAAAAAAAGAAAAATTTTGTACTATGTGCTTGCGGCTTTAGTATTGATATTAGGCGTGGTGGTCATGGCCTATATATATCGAACAGACAACGCAAGCGCACCGATAGATAAAAGCTCCTCAAAGCAACAGACACATTCTGATATAAACACATTCGACAAAAACAAATACTCTATAAATGAGCCGGGGAGTCTATGGTGGATAGTGAGTAAAACACGTCCGCTGCCCGATGGCTATATTCCGCCGGATTTAGTAACTCCAGATGTTAGTCTGAACTCGACTAAATCTGCTAGTGAAAATACACTGCGAAAAGACACGGCATCAGCACTCGAAAAGCTATTCGCCGGGGCAAAAAATAACGGGATAGACTATATGTTAGCTAGTGGCTATCGTTCAAAAGAGCTGCAAGCGACATATTACAATAATTACGTTTCCAAAAGCGGACAAGCCGAAGCTGATAGATACAGTGCGAAACCAGGTACGAGCGAGCACCAGACAGGTATGTCACTAGACATCGCCACAGTTGATCGCAAAAACTATCTAGACCAAGCATTTGGCAAAGATACAGGGGGTATATGGCTAGCCGCCCACGCACATGAATATGGTTTTATTATTAGATACCCAGAAGGCAAAGAGACTATTACAGGCTATATGTACGAGCCATGGCATATTCGTTATGTGGGCATCGATCTGGCTAACGAGCTATATAAAAATAACCAAACTATGGAAGAGTTCTTTGGCCTCTAGTACTGATTAGATTTTATTATTGGAACAGTTGTATAGGTATTGAGTGTTTTCTTTATACGCTCTTCTTGCTCCGCCACTGTCGTGTTGTTCTGTGATTTGGATAGCGGCTCTGCGGCTTTGTCTAAAGTATAAATCTTGAGGTTTTTTCTGGCTAACAAATCCTGGGCCGCTTTTTGTTGAGCAGTCCATTCGTAATGCATATAAGTCGGCAAGAATGATATCGATTTTAATGTTGGTTTGTTTTTGTTGACAGTAAAGTCCATAACCGCAAACCCATTAAACAACCCACCATTGTCTAACTGTGTATTGAGCATATTACCGAGCGAATACCATACTAGAGTTTCACCACCACCTAGCTTTGGTAATTTCTTTACTGGCTCTAGTACATGAGGACCAGTTCCTAACATGACATCAGCGCCATTGTCAGCCAAGAACTTGCTCCACTTTTCCTGGTTGGCGTCTATACCTGGGCTATCTTCTGTTCCCCAATGTACACTGACTAATACATAGGCCCCGTTTTGTTTGGCCTCGGCTAATTGTTTCTTCATCAGCTCTTCATTAAACATGTTAACCCCATAACTGGTGAGATTGTTGTCATTACTTTGGTAGTTATATGCCAAAAATGCAAACTTTACGCCCTTCATTGTAAAATAACGAATCTTGTCTTGCTCGGCCTGTGAACGGTTACCACCGGCTACTGCTAGCTTCTTTAGCTTGTCCCATTCGTTCTGCGTGGCATCTATTCCGGCCTGATGTTTGTCGTTGGAATGATTAGTTGCAGTATTGATGACATTACAACCCACCGCACTCAAATCATCAGCAAATGTTGTAGGAGCATTAAAAACTGGGTAGCCGCTAACAGAACCAGCAGTTGGCGCCGCACTAGGAACCTCTTGATTGCAAAAACGTATATCTGCACGATCGAAAATATATTGCACCTCGCTAAAGAATGGTTTGTAATCATACCCATCGGCTGTTTTAGCATTTTTATTAACTGCATCGTGGGGCAATTCGTCACCACTCGCTATTAGTCTAATGGTTTGGGGTTGGCTGACTTTCTTTTTCACAACTTGCTGCCGAGTGTTGGCTGGTTCTTTGCTTTGATTACTGAGTACAAAAAAAGCCGTAACGGACGCAGCCAGTACAACTACCAATCCAGAAACTATTATGATTATTCGTTTTTTCTTGGTATTAGACTTTAGCTGCATATATATAGATTATAGCACTATACCGATAGTGCTTTTATGCTGCAAATCTAGTCACGACAAATATGAATATTACACCAAAAATTGTCAGTGCGATAGTTTTCCAAGACGATCCCTTTGAATGGGCTTGCGGTAAAATGTCACTAGCCCCAATATAGAGCAAGAACCCTGCAAAGAAACCTAGATATATAGCTAGCACAGCCTCGGGCAAGTCAAAGAACAGAGTTGATGCAGCACCGAGAACTGGCATAACCGAAGCGATGACTAGCATCTTGAAAGCATCTTTGGGCTTATTTTTGTGATACAACATAATATTTGTTGTATTGAATCCATCTGCAAAACGATGTCCTATTACGGCAATAGCAACTAATAATCCTGCTGCTGAACTAACCTGAAATGCCACACCAATACTGACACCGTCCAAAAAGCTATGTCCACACAACGCGACTGCTCCGGCAACACCTACATGTGGGTGTTGATGTGGTGTGTATTCATCTTCGTGCTCATTATGTAGCAAAATCAATTTTTCGACTGTGTGAAACAATAAAAAGCCAGTCACAAGGGCAATCATTGGCCATACTGGATTGAGTGATTGAGTGTTAACTATTGCAAAAATCTCGGGCAATAAATCAAACGCCACGAGACCTAAAATAATTCCGGCCGTAAAACCAAGCGCTAGATTTAACTTGCTACGACCTTTAAACGCAACCACCCCACCGAGAAGTGCTGCAACAGAAGCAGCAATAGATAATATAATAATTTGCATGGATTTCATTGTACTCTAATTGTTAAAATAATTGCAAATGTGTCGCAATTTATATTATAATTGAGACACATGGCACTAAATGACCAATACCGATACCAACTCAAACAGGAAAATCTGAGCCTCACTAAACCGCGTCGGATTGTATTCGAGACTATTGCTGACAATCACGGCATAACAATGGCACAACTGACAAAAAAACTCATACCAACTATCCACCGAGCTAGCGTGTATCGAACGGTAGCTACGCTCGAGAAATACGGTATCATCAAACGTGTATACACCGGCTGGAAATATACTTTAGAGCTCAGCGAAGCCTATGACAACCAGCATCACCATCACCTACACTGCACGAATTGTAACAAGACCATACACACAGACCACGATATTAATCTGGAACGAACAATATATGACCATGGGCTCAAATATGGCTTTGTGATGAGCACTCATGAAGTTAATATTCAGGGTATGTGCGCTGACTGTAGAAATAACCCCTAGGCTTGCCTGTTTGTTCAGTAAGTGAGAAAATACAAAACAAGAGTAATTATAGATAGAGGGTAAAATGTCAGTTATCGAAACAAAGGGGCTTACAAAAGTATACGGTAGTACTGCCGTGCTTGATCATTTAGATTTAGAGGTAAAAAAGGGCGAAGTTATAGGCTACCTAGGACCGAATGGTGCAGGAAAAACTGTTACTATTCGCCTGCTACTTGGGTTGATTAAGTCGTCACAAGGTTCAGCAAAAATTTTCGGGCTTGATGCCTGGAAGGATAAGGTTGAAATACATAAAAGAATTGCTTATGTGCCAGGCGAGGCGAACCTATGGCCAAACTTAACTGGCGCCGAAACATTAAATTTATTTTCTAATATCCATGGTGGTGTTGACGAAGCTTACCAAAAAAAATTATTGAAAAAATTTAAGTTTGAACCTAACAAAAAAGTTAGGAATTATTCTAAAGGCAACAAGCAAAAGATAAACTTGATTGCGGCTCTCAGCTCTAGAGCTGACCTTTTGATACTGGATGAACCCACTAGTGGTTTAGACCCTTTGATGGAGCAGGCTTTTCGTGAAGCAATATTTGAAGCCAAAAAGCGAGGTCAAACAATCTTTTTAAGCTCACATATATTAGAAGAAGTAGAAACGCTGTGTGATCGTATAGCAGTTCTATCAGAAGGTAAATTAGTCGAGCTCGGGACGCTCGAGGAACTACGTCATCTATCTAGTGTTAGTGTCGATGCGACGTTTACACATAAGCCACCAGATGTTTCAAGGATTAAGGGAGTGAGTAATGTAAAGATTTCTGGGAAGACACTTCACTGCCAAATTCGTGGTGATATTAGCCCATTGCTAAAGGTGATTTCTGACGCAAAGCCTCTCACATTTCTGAGTCGCGAACCATCACTAGAA
>JAUSMW010000148.1 GCA_030645815.1 Candidatus Saccharimonadota bacterium | reverse complement strand
TTTTTATTCATTTGAATATTTCCAGTTCCGTCAAAGGATTCATAATTCACGATGTAAAAATAGGTTCCGGTAGGCAAACCATCAGATTGACTTACGGTTGTTCTTCCTCTTGAATAACCATCAAAAACATTGTTCGTGTTGTCGTATTTACTAGTTTCGAAGACCAATACACCCCAACGGTTGTATATTTCTATAGAAATACCGGTTGGATAACAAATAGTATCTTCAACGCCGTCAATAACAAGCTGCTCATTAATACCATCTCCATTTGGAGAGAAGGCATTGTGGACAACTATGGCTTCACAACCCAATACTTTACAATCGAAGTTCACGTTCATGTTTATTTTTATATCCAAAGGACAACTTCCATCAGTTACTTTATATTCGAAAATATGATTACCTAGAGTAGCATCAAGAGGATAAAATATACTGCCTTGCAATATTCCGATATTATCCACATTTGTCCAAACTCCATTTGTAGGAGTATCAGCAGGCAACAAAGTGTTTAGGTCTATTGGTGTGGAGTCAGCATTACAAGCCGAACTAGTTATTACTATACCTGTATTTGCAATCGACACATTCACGAGTTGAACAAATTTTGATGGGTTACCACAAGCATCAGCAACGTTCCACTCTCTCTCAATTGAGTATGATGTTGGCGTTTGGTTAATGATTTTTTCTGTATAAACAGGTGTAGCTACTGTCGAACAATTGTCAACAAACACTAATTCGGGTTTCGTTGGAATAGCATCACATTTAACATCTATACTTGGAGGAAATGCTGTCGTGGTAGTCGGTCCAGTCAAATCTTGGACAATTATGGTTTGACTAACCGTTGCACTATGATTACCATTAGCATCGGTTGCGTCCCAAGTTCTGGTAACAGAATAGGAACCTTCGCAATTGCCAGGTGTTGTTATTGTTGAAATCTCGTTAACTGTTGTAGTTCCACAAGTATCGCTAGAAGTAGGAGCAGTGAATGTTGGAGTCGCTGGACAAGCAATTGTTGCATTTGCACCAGCAGCAGAAATAGTTGGAGCACCAGAATCCTTAACAATTATGTTTTGGGTTGCAGTAACCGACTGACCATTGCCATCACTGAAAGTCCAAGTGATAATATGAGTACCTTGTGTTGAATATGTTAATGGATCACTAGTTGTTCCAGTAATGGTTCCAGCACAATTATCGTCAGTTGTAGGTGCTGAAGTTTCAGCAGAACATTGACCAGTAACGTCAGCCAATACTGGAATTGCAGGAGCCACGGTATCATCGACAATCACGTTTTGAGTGGCAGTTATCGATTGACCATTGCCATCGTTAAAAGTCCAAGTGATGACATAATTGCCTTGTGTTGAATAAAACAAAGGATCAGTTGTTGTTCCAGTTAAAGTTCCGGCACAAACATCAGTTGTAGTTGGTACATTAGCTGTAGCAGAACATTGTCCTGTTACATCAACTAAAGTTGGAATTACGGGAGCCACAGTATCGTCAACAATCACGTTTTGCATTGCAGTTACCGATTGACCATTGCCGTCGTTGAAAGTCCAAGTAATAACATAAGTACCTTGTGTTGAATAAGTCAAAGGATCAGTAGTTGTTCCAGTTAATGTTCCGGCACAACCATCAGTTGTAGTCGGCACGGTAGCTGTAGCGTAACATTGTCCAGTTAAATCAGCCAATACAGGAATTGTAGGAGCCACGGTATCGTCAACAATCACGTTTTGTGTGGCAGTCACCGATTGACCATTTCCGTCATCGAAAGTCCAAGTGATAACATAAGT
>JAUSMW010000083.1 GCA_030645815.1 Candidatus Saccharimonadota bacterium | reverse complement strand
GCCGCTGGTGGAAGTGCAGGGCTCGCATAATGTTGATGTTATAGTGAGCAGGCTCAAGGGAAAACTGGCGATTAATCTGGTCAATACCTCTGGCCCACATTCCAATCCAAGGACAACTACTTTTGATGAAATTCCTATTGTAGGGCCGTTAACGGTCAGTATTCGTAGCCCCCAGAAACCTAAAGAAGTGAAGCTTGAACCGAATGGCGGCAGCATCCCATATAAATTCAGCAATGGCAAGATCGAAGTTGTATTACAAAAGCTGGATATTCATAATATTGTAGTTGTGGAATAAAAGAACGTGGCTTTTGAGTGATTTGAATGATAGAAACGTATGGAACAAAAGAATTTTTTCTTTAATCGTGTGTTGATTCTGATTTCATTTATGTGCGGGGCCATTATCTCAATATATCTTGGGATTGGTGTCTATAATCGCGCGTGCCCCAATTTCAATTCACTCAAGATTCTGCAATCTGTTCCGGATGAAATTAAGGAAGCGAGTGTCTCTACATCCGGATCAAATGTACATGCGATAGGGCAGCAATTAAGTCCATATAATAAAAAAATTGCAAACGCACGATTGCTGTTGGCAATCAAACCAGAAGAAGCGAGTAAAGTGAGCGATCCCTATCTCAGTACAATACGTGATAAGGCCGGTGAACTTGCTGGTAAATCGTTCGCGGTGGAGGAATATGGCCGTCTCGTTGCCATTGGGATTGGGATATGTTCTGTTACACTGACAACATCTGTTTGCTGGTTTATCATTTGTGGATTGATTTATGGTAAACGATTGATCTGTCGCACTGTTTAGATGCCCATCGGAGATTATTATGGAAGTATCGCAAAAACAACAGGGATTGAACCTCAAAGGTATCCTTGCGTATGCACATGGGAAAATTGCCGAATCAGTCCTTGCCAATACAATTTCCATTATGGCTCTGCCAATCTATAGCATCGGACTGGGCATCAGCCCCGGTCTGATTGGACTGGCAATTGGTGTTCCCCGATTGTGGGATGGCCTTATCGATCCGTCAATTGGCTATTGGTCAGATAATACCCGCAGCCGATTTGGTCGTCGCAAGCCTTTTCTGGTGATTGGGATTATTCTTGCGGCATTGTGTTATGCGTTGCTCTGGTCGCCGCCAATCGGTATTGGTAAGACGGCTGTTTTTATATATTTTCTAGTTTTTTCAATGGTATTTTACACCGCTGCCGCTTTGTTTCTTGTGCCATATTATG
>JAUSMW010000146.1 GCA_030645815.1 Candidatus Saccharimonadota bacterium | reverse complement strand
GTGGACTGAGTCTACTGCCAACTTGTCTCTGTAAATTTCCGTTTACAGGGACTTTACAGGAAGCTTCGATGGTTTTCTGACGTATTTTGTTAGTACATGTCATGGTACGGCAGCCTGCAAGCGTTTTTCAGAGCATCAGTTTCAAACTGGCGAACATTATAACAGGGAAATAAATTTGGGTATCAGGGAATTTATGGTCTCCTTGCGACTACTTTAGGTAATTTTTATCTTGAGTTAATTTGCTGCAAAAAATTATTTAGTGTGTAACTAGATTTTGTAATAGTAGGAGACCTTGAAAAACCTCTTTTTCATGAAGCCCTTTGATAAAACTCACCTGTCTGAACTCGAATCCTTCCCCATGCCGATGAACCCCGTAGCGCGATCAAGAAAGACCTGTTTGCTGCCGACCAGAGGCGGGAGAAGATAGACCGTCTGGGCGATCCGCTCCTGGCAATTGAAGTACATATCGATTTTGTCGCGTTAGCAACAGAAGTGCATCGGCTAGCGCCCAGGCCAAAGGGCCTGCAAGGTGGTCGTCCGCCATCCCCCACCGAGATGTTAGCCTTGCTTGAGCAGTTGTCGCTCCATACCATCGAGTAACGCTTGGGCGCCCACTTCGCCGATTCGTTTCTCGAAGGTCCAGACGGTGGTACGGTCCGGAATGCTGGCCGAATCAGTCAGGCCGTAGAAACGCTGGTAGCTCATCCGGTCAAGCAATGGATACTCCATCTGTTTATCCGAGAGGTTGTTGCACCGCTTCAGAAACAGAATGCGCACCTTTGAAATCTACGGGATTTTAGAGGTGCCCATCCATCTGTAGTGCAAAACAATTAAACGACCTTACTGTGCTTATGACCACAGACTTTATGTATTAGGAGACTCGTTTTAAATAGCCTTCGAGAATCTTTGCTAAACTAGTGTACTGCGTCAATCAGAAGTGTACTTATTCAAAGTAGTATGAGCGCGGGTGACCTTGGCTGTGCAATTGCGGACTAATATTAAGATTGGGGCTAACGAGATGAACATTGTATCCTAAAATTCTAGTCTAACTCTTTGAATTAATTTGGTGCGGGAGGTGGTTTCGAACTCACGTTGTTTCCTGCACTGAATTTTGAGTCG
Source organism: Candidatus Saccharimonadota bacterium (assembly GCA_030645815.1). Taxonomy (GTDB): domain Bacteria; phylum Patescibacteriota; class Saccharimonadia; order Saccharimonadales; family Saccharimonadaceae; genus JACPYF01. Next base: position 48 of record JAUSMW010000146.1, on the reverse strand, counting down.
AGCGCTTCGCTAATTTCTAAAGTATAAAAACTCTAGGCAAAATGCTGT
>JAUSMW010000051.1 GCA_030645815.1 Candidatus Saccharimonadota bacterium | reverse complement strand
AAATAAAATTGCGTATCCGGTGTTAACGAGAAGGGATGCTCCTGTAATCCAAAATGTTGACGGTACATAGGAAGCCTCTTATGCAAACACTTGATGTCTGCTATTCATTTCTACTCGCTTTAGGTGGTCACTACTGGCTTCGGTAGGTATCGCCCATACGTTGCATACTTCCCTGCGCTTCGTTGAGCTGTGCATCCCAAGCATTATCGTCCACAACTATTGGGCGCAGTAAAATAACCAGCTCTGTTTTTGAACTCATCTTGCTTTTAGTTTTAAACAGCGCATTCACTACGGGAATATCGCCCAACCAAGCGCGTTTGCCATCTTTGTTGTCGCTGTACTCGGTCATTAATCCACCCAGAACAATTACCTGGCCATTGGCTGCTTTCACAATGCTGTCAGATTCACGAATACCGCGTAGCGCTAAAGGCAATGAAAACTCCTCATCACCGACGGTAAAGACTTTTTGCTGATCCTGGACATTACTCACTACTGGATGAATGTGCAAAATAACTTCACCGTTTTCTGAGATTTGCGGTGTAACATCCAAGGAGATACCACTGAAAAAAGGTGACAACTCAATATTGGGAGTACTGGTTACTGATGCGGCGTTAGACGTTGTGTTACTGGAAATACCGGTGACAAAATATTCGTCGGAACCGACACGAATTACCGCTTTTTGATTGTTCACTGTGGATACGCGCGGACTAGACAGTACTTGCACAGCACCTTGCGTTTCCAGTAGTGACAGTAGCTTGGTAATGTCAGTCACCTGAATTAACCCTGACACTGTACTGCCAATATTTGAACCGTAAAGTAAAGAATTGGGGCTTTGACGAAATTCTCCAACCAACGCATTAGAACCATCGGTATTAATTGGGTAACCATCCTCAATATTTTTGCTGGCAGTTATCTGTCCACTGATTGCATTCCAATTCACGCCCGCTTCAAAACCCTCGCTCAAACGTACTTCCAGAATTTTTGCCTCTAGAATAACCTGACGCTTAATACTTAATT
>JAUSMW010000046.1 GCA_030645815.1 Candidatus Saccharimonadota bacterium | reverse complement strand
TTCACGGCCGTAGTGGATGATCCGATTGTAATGGATGTCACGCCTTCCGATGGGGCGACGTTTGCAGATATCGACAATGATGGGGACCTGGATGGATTTGTGGTCAATTGGTATAACAAGAATAATCTGGCTTATATCAATGACGGGACCGGAAAGTTTACGCAGGTACTGGATGGTATTTGGGTCAATCATTTCGGCTATTCTGAGACCGCAGCCTTTGGTGACTATGACAATGATGGTCTCGTAGACCTGTATGTCACGAATAGTGCAGGAAACAAGAAGAACTTTTTATATAGAAATCTTGGTGGAAACAACATGGAATTGGTGACAGGTATTTCTCCGGTCACGGATTTATTCTCCTCCAGAGACGTGAGCTGGTCAGATATAGATAGTGATGGTGACCTGGATCTGTATATCACTAATGAGAACGGAGAAAAGGAGAATCTCTACCGCAATGATGGCGGAGGTGCATTTGAGAAGCTTACAGACCTGGTGATCACTACAGATGGGTTTAATACGATGAGCAGTAGCTGGGGAGATATCGATAATGACGGCGATCTAGATTTGTTTCTGGCTAACGATGGAAGTAAAAATCAACTTTTCAGGAATGAAGGTAATTTCATTTTCACGAAGATCCTCACCACTGACGTTTCAAATGTGAATGCTAGATCCTTTAGCAGTGCGTGGGCTGATATTGACAACGATGGTGACCTTGACCTCTTCGTAACCAATGCATTCCAGAATGGCGTGAGATTAAAAAACAACCTATATCTGAATGACGGTACCGGGCATCTGACAGAGGTGACCAATGAAATAGTGGTCATGGATGAAGGTTGGTCCTATGGTTGTGCATTTGGTGACTATGACAATGATGGCTTTCAGGATCTGGCCGTGGCTACCACGAGGTTTGGCAATGCAGATGAAGCGGATTATCTCTATCACAACAATGGAAATAGTAATCTTTGGTTGATGGTATCGCTCGAAGGCCATGTTTCTAACAAATCAGCTATTGGTGCAAAAGTCAGGGTTAAGGCTATCGTGAATGGCACAGCTATCTGGCAGATGCGTGAGATTTCAGCACAGAGTGCGTATTGCAGCCAGAATGATATGCGGGCTCACTTTGGCCTGGGAGATGCAACTGTAGTGGACAGTATCGTGATCGAATGGCCATCCGGTATCAAGCAATATAAAACTGGCGTATTACCAAACCAGATTCTTGATATTGAAGAAGATCTCGTTAATGCCGTGAAGGAGGAGCTGACCACCTTTGGACTTAAGGTTTTTCCTAATCCCACGAATTCAGTCCTACAATTAGAAGCTCAATTCAG
>JAUSMW010000042.1 GCA_030645815.1 Candidatus Saccharimonadota bacterium | reverse complement strand
TATCTCTGCCTAAAGTTGCTGGTCACTATCTGTCTAGGATATACTCCTACACAGGCTTAAAGGGAGAAACTATCGATGGCCAAAGCTAGTCAAAGAGCTGCAGCTGGTTTACTTGCAGCAGTGTTCTTTTTTACTTCGGTGGGAGCAACTGTATACGTAATTTGGCAAATTAACAGAGAAGAACCCGTTGCTACGGGTTTGGAGGAGGCTAACACTTTGAGCTCAGATGAAACAATTGATCCAAATGCCTTGCAGGGTAATCCTTTGCAGGGCTTCGCGCCACGCAGCGCGGCCGTTGCCAGCCTGGAGACCACCGATCTGGTGGTTGGTACAGGTGCTGTGGCTACAGAGGGCTCGTCAATTACCGCTCACTACACAGGGGCACTGGTCAGCAACGGTATAGTTTTTGAGAGTTCGCTTGATAGCGGTAGTCCATTTACCGCCAATCTTGAAGTTCCCAGCGACGCGAATGGTGGTCAGGGGCTCATTAGTGGTTGGGTTGAAGGGTTGCAAGGTATGAAAGTCGGCGGTACAAGGCGCCTAGTAATTCCGTATGCGTTGGCCTACGGCGAAGCTGGCAGCCCGCCAACCATACCAGCGAAGGCCGATTTGGTGTTTGATATTGAACTGTTAGACGTCCAATAATAAGCGTAACAATTAACGTATAAACCACAACATATAGTGTGTTGATTATTTCGGGGCCACTATATACAATGTATCTACAACAGAGAAAACTCGCCAAAAACATTAAAAAAACAATAAAAAAGAGGGAACAAAACAATGCCCAAGAAAGTCACTATATTTACTACTAACACCTGTGCCTACTGCGTGATGGTTAAACGCTATCTTGATGGTAAAGGTGTCAAATACGATGTAGTTAACCTTGACGACCAACCAGAACGACAAGCTGAGATTTTTGCCAAAAGTGGTGCTATGACCGTGCCCGTTACACTAGTTGAAAAAGTCGACAACAGCGAAGAAGTTGTAGTTGGTTTCAATTTGGCTCGTTTGGCTCCTGCAGTTGGCATCGCCTAAGCTTATCTTTAAGCTTTTAATCGGGTAATCTGGTAATC
>JAUSMW010000041.1 GCA_030645815.1 Candidatus Saccharimonadota bacterium | reverse complement strand
AATGTATGAAACACTTTCTAATAGTTTTACAATTAGTTCTTTTATACAGTCCGTTATCGTTTTCACAAGATAGATGGGATTTTCAATGGGAAGGGAAAACAAGAGAGTGTTACGTTTATTTGCCTTCAAGTCGGGGAGATCAAGCAGGGTTACCCGTTGTCTTCAATCTTCATGCTTATGATTGGACAGCTGTTCGAACCCGAGATTATCTGAAGACGCATCTATTTGGTGATAGTGTTGGCTTTATTACTGTCTATCCAAGTGCAAGCGACCTTACACATTGGAACAGCGGTATTTCTGAAAATCCTCTTACCCCAACACCCGATACTGATGATGTTGGTTTCATATCATTAATCATCGATTCATTGATATCTCGGTTCGATATTGATACACAACGCGTCTATTCGTGCGGATATTCAAATGGTGGATTTATGAGTCTAAAACTGGCAGGCCGTCTTGGAAACCGTATAACTGCAATCGCCAGTGTTTGTGGTGTTATTTCTGCCGGTACTGCAGCAAACTATAATTCATTAAAACCAATTCCTGCATTGTTGATCCATGGTACCGATGATCCTGAAGTGTATTACAATGGAGGACAACAAGGGTGGTATTCGGTTGATCAAACAATTGACTTATTAAGAAACCAAAACCTTTGTCAATCACTCCCGGAAACTCTTTATGTCCCGAACATAGACCTCAATGATCAATCAACGGTCGAAAAGTATACTTATAGCTCATCAGAAAATACATCGCAAGTAATTCTCTTCAAGGTCATTGGTGGTCGTCATGTGTGGCCTGATGCAGCTCCTATCGGCTCTGTTCCTATCAACCGGGATATCAATGCAACTCGGGAAATATGGGATTTCTTCAAACAATTTCCTTCACCAAACGAAGCATTTATAACGTCAGCATACAATGCAAGCATTGATCGGTCAATAGGCCACCCTGGCCTTGATAGCATCTCACTTAGCGTGGTACTGGTTAATTCTGCGAAACACTCAGTTGCACTCAGTGCAATAATCAAAGATAATGCTGGTGTTAAACGCGACAGTATTCCCATGTTCAACGACGGATTACATTACGATGGGAGTTCAGGTGATAGCATCTGGGGATGTAAATTTCTAACCCCTTCTGATGAGAATATGTTCACTATCACGGTGAGAACAGATGATGTTAACGAAGGGACTTATCATTTAATTCCAAAGGCGCAGTTTTTTAGTTCTGCCGGACCAGTAGTGTGCATCGGTGACTCGGTTACAACCACTCCGGTATGGGGTTCGTCAAAGCTTATTAAATTCAAGATCCGCAATGAGGGGAAATCAGCAACAGTAAATGGAGTGATGGCACGGCTCCAATCGCTTGATACCTCTGCGGTAATTACTTCTGCTGATGTAATTACCATCGGTAATA
>JAUSMW010000040.1 GCA_030645815.1 Candidatus Saccharimonadota bacterium | reverse complement strand
GTTAACTTGTTGTAGCTAATTTTTCCTGCATTGGGAATTTTACTTACCAGTACATCGGAATGATTTAATGGAGTCCACTTCAAACCCTGCAGTTGCGCATCACCGTAATTTGATACGCCGCGCACACCGTCGAAATCAGGTAGTGTCGCTGGCTCGACGGCGAGGGTTGTTACCGGCGAGCGAACAATATTGCCTGATTTATCCAGAAGCTCAGCTTCTAATTTATAACTTCCCGGCAGGGTTGGAATCCAACCACCTTCATAGGGTTCTGCAAAATCCGGCAGTGATATCTGTTCGCCATTGGCAAAGAATTTGACCTCTTTTGTCTGCTTATCAGGATCGACTACTTTAGCAACAACACTCGCTAAAGAGCCCGCGTAAAGTTTCGCGCCCTGCGCTACTCCCAAGGTAATAGATGGAGGAAGAGGCTTTACAACACTAATAACGCCAACACTAGTCGTTAAGGTTTGGTCATCAAGATATGCGGTAGCTTTAATTCCGTAATTGCCAAGAGCTGATGGTTTCCAATATTTAATTCCACTTGCTGTATCGCTTCGCAAATCAGTTATGAGCTGATTATTAATATAATACTCAATACGAGGCGATGAACCATTCTGATTTTTCCAAGGACGCAAATCCTGATCATAGACGGCAGCAAATAACATAGCCTCGTCACCCAGATAGGTTTTGCTTGCCTTGCCCGGTTCTGGGGTAAACAACGCAATTTGAGGCACTAACAAACTTTGGCCGGAACTGCTAAACGAATGTGAAGATATACTCGCAACAGAAAAATTAGATGAACTTGGCGAAGAACGAGACGTGCTGGAAGCTGCACCATTCGTGTAATCCTCTGAGGTTAATACTTCAACAATATACATGCCGCTCACGGCAGTTCCCTCATTAGTACCCTCTGCTTGAGCATGTAAATAGTCGCGCCCAGTTTCTGTCGCCGTCCAGAACACTGAATAAGGAGCGGTATAATCAACGCCCAATAATTTGTC
>JAUSMW010000036.1 GCA_030645815.1 Candidatus Saccharimonadota bacterium | reverse complement strand
ATCACTAGAAGAACTTTTCTTGTCACTGTACGGAGAAACTGAAAGACGAAAATGAAACACAAACTGACTATTGCCCGCTTTACATTTCGGCAAATGCTGCGAGGTGCAATTATATTTGCTGTAGCGGTGGGACTAATAGCGGTTATACAGGGGGTGGGTTTGCAAAACGCCTTCCCTACTCAAGCTGAGCGGACAAAAGTAGTAACTGTGTTAGGTGCAAACCCAACCATAGGTCTGTTTTATGGTGAGCCTGCACACTCTGATACACCGGCTGGTTACATGTACTACCGTGATGGTATTGTGTCGGCATTGATTGCGGGTATATGGGGTTTGTTGTTTACGACTCGTATGTTCCGTGCCCAGGAGGAAGAGGGGCGTAGCGAACTACTACTCTCGGGACCTACAACGACTTCACGTATGGGTATAGAAATATTACTAGGCATAGTGGGTGGATTAACTGTATCGTTCCTAATTTTGACAGCGATTATCGCAGCATCGGGTACATTAGATTACATTGGTTTATCAATCGGTCAGTCGGCATATTTTGCGTTTGCGCTCACTATTAATGCAGCAGTTTTTGCTGCTATAGGTGCTTTTACCTCGCAACTGGCTGATACCCGTCGCAAAGCAATACTACTAGGGGTTATACCGCTCATCGTTCTGGAGCTTATGAGATCGATCGGTAACATTATTCATGATGTATACTGGCTCAAAAACTTTACCCCGTTCGGCTGGATTGATCAGATGCATCCGGTGTATGACCATAAACCACTGTGGATATTACCGCTTGTTATAACTCCTATTATTTTTGCAACATTGGCTATATGGGTAAGCAGTCGTCGGGACTTAGGCAGTAGCGTGCTACAGGCAAATGACAAAGCAAAATCACATTACCTGCTACTAGGAAATTCATTAAGTATGAGTTTCCGTCAAACAAGAGGTGTGATGTTGGCGTGGTTTGCAGGTACGCTTTCTTTTGCAATTGTTATAGTTGCCCTCACAAAGTCTGCAGTCGACGCATTTAGGGGCGAAGAGACCGCAACAACTCTTCTCCAATCACTAGGTGGTGATGGACCTTCACTCGAAGAGACATTTATCAGTGTAGGATCAATGATAATCGTAATGATGCTGATGGCTATGACCATCTGGGGAGTTGGAAGTATGAGAGGTGAGGAAGCAAAAGGCCTGCTAGATAATCTATTAGTACGCAAAGTTTCAAGAAGCAAATGGCTAGCAGGGCGAGTACTGTTACTGATCGCGTCGGCTGTTATATTTTGTACGATATCGAACTTTACAACCTGGGCAATTGCAAAATCACAAGACATTGATATTAGTCTGCATACTATGTTGTTTGACGGACTCAACCTACTGGCACCTGTTGTCGTCATGCTAGGGCTAGGTGTCGCACTATTTGGTGTCATACCCCGCCTCGCAACCTGGATACTCTATACACTACTCGCCTGGTCGTTTATAGAACAGATAGTTGCGACAATCGTTAGTGATGAAAAAGCAAAAGACATTCTCAACAGTACATCATTGTTGCAGCCAATCGCACTCGTCCCAGCGCAAACAGTGGATTGGATGCAATTTTGGCAGATAGCCACATGTGGCATTGCTCTGCTAATAGTTGGTTTTTATGCCTTTTCTAGACGTGATTTACAAAATGAATGACACTATAGTTTAAATTTCAAATCTTTTCGTAACAAACAGGTGGCAAAAATAGTACTAGCCAGTAGTATGATTGCAAACGGCAAGACTACCTCGCCCGGTATCGACTTTAGTAGTCCACCAAATATACCAATGCCGATGAGTGGTGGATTAGCAATTACTATCCACATAGCCAACATGAGCCAAATAACGCCATATAGGTTTAGTAAAATTGCACTACATATTCGAAATAGTGGGCTCAAACTCATTCTCATTAGAAAGGGGAGTGAGAAAATACCCGAAGTCGCCAAGGAAAATACAGTGATTTTTGCAGTTGGGGAGCCGCCGGGCAATTGATAGTTTTCGATAATTGGTAGGAATTTCTCTATTGTCATTAGTTGTGAAACAACCATGATGATAATTACTATAGCCAAACCATAGATGAAATAGATTTTCGGAGTGCTAAGTTTGTTTTTTGGATAAGAAGCCGTAGGTAGTTTCATATCTATTACTATACAATCAAACGCAATGATAAATGTTGTTTTTTTAGCAAAAATGCTTGTGTTTAAGGTGAAAATGGTATAAATTGATTGCAAGCGAAAGAACAAAAAACAAAAACCTTCAAAAAATAAAAGGTGATTTCGCTCTACGATCTCCACCACAACAACCTCAGAACCCCTGTAATTTACAGGGGTTTTGTTGTATTAATCCTCTATTTTTGGTGAATTTTCAGCTCGCCACCGAGCAATTTCGCCGTGATGACCACTGAGCAGCACATCTGGTACTTTCCTACCTTCAAACACTTCGGGTCGGGTGTATTGAGGAAATTCTAATGTTTGGCCATCTGCGAAGCTTTCGATTTCAGCACTAGTCTCGCCACCTAGTACACCCGGTATGAGCCGTACGACACTATCTATGATAGTCATAGTTGGTAGCTCCCCACCAGTCAATACATAATCCCCCACTCTCACCTGCTCATCAGTCACCTCTGTTACTCTCTCGTCATACCCCTCGTAACGAGCACAGACAAATATCAAGCCAGTACTGAGCTCTGACCACTCTCGTGCTATCGCTTGCTTCCACTGCTTGCCTCGAGGTGTCGGTAGTACGACAACTGCTGTCGGGTCATTTTGTTTTGCCTTTTCAATGGCGGCAAATAGTGGCTCTGGCTTTAACAGCATACCGTCTCCACCACCATATGGCATGTCATCAACTTGTTTGCGTGGCCCTAGACCGAAATCACGCAGGTTTATGAGCTCAAAGCTTACGGCTCCTTCTTGCTGAGCTTTCCACATCATCGAGTTATGCAAGACGCCTTCGAACATTTCTGGAAACAAGCTAATTATCTGAATTTTTTTCATGTATCTATGTATTATATCTGTTACAGTCCAATAACCCAAAAACCCAGCCTAATGACTGGGTTTTTGAGACACAAAAGCTCTCTAGACTTTTTTATAAGTTTTCGACTCGCATGAGCTATTTTTGTTTTTATCGGTGGTCCTTGTTTTCTCTAGGACAGTGTTCGTGGTGGATCACCTGAACTGCCTATGATTATATATCAAGATCGTCTAGGTCTGCAAGCTCTTTTCGGGTGTTTTTTGCTAGGTCAGACTCGTTCTCTTCGTTTTCCACAGTCTCCTCTGTTGTATCTTCCACAGGTGTATTGTCACTTGTGTCATCACTAGGTGGTGTGGCGCTAGATGTATTGTTAGATGGTCCTTGGTAATCATCGTTGTTCACAATTTTTAGGTTATAACGAGCATCATTCTTTGTTCCTAAGGCACGTAGCAACGTACGAAGGCTCTGTGCAGTCACACCACGCTTGCCAATTACTCGGCCTAAATCTTCCGGGTTTACTGTCAATTCTAGTAATACACCTTTTTCGTCGATTCTGCGTTCGACAACGACATCATCGGGATGACCGACAAGCTCTTTTACGATATATTCGATAAACTGTTGGTCAATACTTGACATGCTGATACCCTCCTCGGCCATGCTTACGTTTATAAACTTAATTGTAGCCCAGGTTCGAATTAATTACAAAAATTATTCTGTTTCAGCGGGTTTTTCAGCCTCTTTGGCTTGTTCTTCGCTTGGGGTTTCAACTTCTTCACTAGGAGCCTCGACGACTTCTTCAGCTACTGGTTCTTCCTTTGCTTCTTGTTCAGTCGATGCTTCTGTTGCAGGTTCCTCTACGGGAGCTTCTTCCTCTGGTTGGTTTTTACGTAGTTTTTCTGGGTTACGAGTAGACTTGTCTTTTTTGCCAGCTTTTTGTACCCAAGCTGGTAGTTTGACTTTTTCATCAACCAATAGTTTGACTACACGTGGGCTAGGTTGCGCACCAGTAGATAGGAACTTCTCAATCTTCTCTTTGTCCAGGTTAACGGCTTTTGTGTGTGGGTTATACGAACCAACATAGGCAACAACACGACCGCTACTAGGGTGGCGCTGTGCTTCTTGTACGGCAATACGATAAACCGGGTAACCTTTGCGACCGAGTCGCTGCAAACGAATAGCTAACATGTGTCTCTTATACTCTCTTCTTTTTCATTAAAATTATTTTTAGACTTGATAATTATTCTACCTCAGATGGACGTTTGTGTCAAACAGTAGTGGGCACAAAAAAGTAAAAAGGCCTCCTGCGCACGAATGCGCGGGAGGCCTGTTGCCGGAAGCTCGGAGTGGTGAGAACACTTCGAGTGGTGGCAGTGGGCGTGGAGGGATTCGAACCCTCTACCTCTCGGATAGTTACTGACAAACCACCGAGTGCTCTGCCAGCTGAGTTACACGCCCGAACGCTAATTTAAAGTCTTAGCGGACGGTTTGACTGGGAGCTCAGAGCTTTTCTGCCCTGAGCTCCCAATGGAGCTGACAGGACTTGCACCTGCACGAATCTGTCGATATTTTGGTACGCACGCGATGCGACCGCCCGACAAGACTACTATTACAATCGCATGGCGATCAGCTCTACATTGAGCTACAGCCCCAAGCTATAGAACTCTATCACATAAAAGTAGACTATGTCAATACTAATTGGCTTTTTTATACTTTTCAACTGCTGCCTCTGCGGCCTGCTGTTGAGCGGATTGCTTGGAACTACCGGTCCCCTTGCCTTTGAGTTGATTGCCGACATACACACCAAGTGTAAATACTTTGTCGTGGTCAGGACCCTCTTCGGATAAAACCTTGTAGATAGGCGTTTGGTTGTCCACTCGTTGAGCAACCTCCTGCAAGGCAGATTTGGCATCACGCCAGCTGCCACTCTCTAAAATACCATCTAATTTGCTAGAGATATGTTTCAAGATAAATTTGTCAGCTGCCTCATAGCCTTTTTCGATATAAATTGCACCGATTAATGCTTCGAATGCATTTGCCAAGATTTGTTTGCGCGCACGATCACTGCCCTGTTTTTCGCCGCGAGACAGACGCATGAGAGGTTCATACCCTAGTTTTTCACCAGATTCGCCGATGCTCTCGGTGCGTACCAATGCTGCGCGCCAAGATGTCAAAATACCTTCTGGCTCTTTGTAGTTGTTAAATAAAAAGTCTGTCACAGAAAGCTCCAACACGGCATCACCCAGAAATTCAAGGCGCTCGTTGTGTTCGCTAGTGCTTTTGCGATGCTCATTTACATAGCTACGGTGGGTAAAGGCGGTGATGAGTGTCTGAATATTATCGAACTCAATGCCCAATTTTTCGCTAGCAAATTCTATATATGGAGCAGTGTCCATGCCCGTCATTTTTTGCCACCTTGGCGTATACGCTTGCTAGCGAGTAGCATCAATTTTCCGATATCTTCGTATTCTATTTTATCTAATGCTTCACCAAATGAGAACCATTGTATGCCATTCATCCATTCTTCTTTTTTAATTGCATTTGTGTCACCTTTTGCTTTGACAAGGTAAATCTGGGTCGTCATCAACACGAGGGTGTTCACACGACGGTAGCGAAAATGTATCTTGCCCAACCACCCTAAAACCTCAGTATCTTTTAAACCCGCTTCTTCGGCGATTTCGCGCTTGGCTGTTTCTTGAGCTGTTTCACCTTCTTCGATATGGCCTTTTGGTATGGTCCAACGATCTTTGGAGTCTTGAATCAACAGTATTTCTACCTCGTTGTTTGCATTTTGACGATACACTATTCCACCAGCGGTTGGTTCACGCACAAGCTCCTGTATAGACGCGCGTGATCGGCTAAAATATTTCTTTACTCGGTCGCCTAATTTTGACTTGTCATCTTTTTTTTCATTCATTTCTTCTTCTCTTCCTCGGAAATCAGCGTTCGATAAGCGGTTCCTAGAACACCGTTGATAAATCTAGATGAATTATCAGAGCCAAATGCTTTGGCTAGTTCTACCGCTTCATTGATAACAACCTTTGGTGGTGCAACATCATCCATCTCGGTGAGTTCGTATAGCGCCAGTCTCAATATCTCTAAATCAACTCTGGCGATTTGCGACAGAGGCCATTCGGGCGCAATTGGTTGTATCAACTTGTCCAAGTCATCACGCTTTTTGTGTACACCATAGACTAGGCGTTTTACAAAAGCTTTGTCTTTGACGGTCTTTTCGTACCTACCTAGGTTGCGGTCATAGACTTCATCTAACGTTACAGCCTTGTCTTCGCAACTCAATCGAAAATCAACCTCGTACAGAGTTTGCAGTGCGATTATGCGACCAAGATGACGGTTTGATGCCACGGTAGGTTATTTCCTTATTGTTAAAATTACTGTTTATTTGCCTGAAGTTTTAGGCTTTTTTCTTGCCGCTTTCACGTTTAGTTGTGTAGGCTTTGACTGGTGATTTTCCATTAACAGTACGAGCTAATTTCAAAACTAAATGACTTCGACGAAGTCCAGTTTTGCGCATACTGGTTTGTTTTTTCGGTTGTCCCATTAAAACAACTCCTTTCCTTTATTCTTTCACTTGCCGACTATTATAGCCGATACCACTGTAAAGTTCAAGTTAAAATGCTTGACTTTTATCAATACTTGTTGTTATATTTGGATTTATCCGTAATGTTAGTAAAAGACATGAAAACTCGACTGGTTTAAGCAATTATTCTGTAAGTAGCTAGACAACTACTAGGTTTACTATACGACCACTGACATAAATGGCTTTTTTCAGTTCCTTGCCTTCTAGATATGGGACTACTTTTTCATGTGACTTGGCCTGTTCGATAACATCACTTTCGGATATATCAACTGTGACAGTGAGTGTGGCGCGAACTTTGCCGTTAATCTGCACGGGAATTGTGACTATATCGCTGACGAGGTACTGTTCATCCCACTGTGGCCAATTATCGATGTGAATAGTTTTGTCGCGCCCCAATTGTGACCACAGCTCTTCGGTAATGTGTGGGGCAAACGGCGCCAGCACCTGCAACAGGCTTTCAATTGCAAGTAGCCATGTATCATTTTTGCCGATTCCAGCAGATTCTTTTAATTTAAAGTAATTATTAACTGCCTCCATCATTGCCGAGACTGCAGTGTTAAATTTGTCATTTTCGATATCGTCCGTAACCTTTTTGCTTGTTTTGTGTGCAACCTTCAATATTTCAGCTGATTGTTTGTCATCCAATACAGCAGGCTCATTATTCAAGTACTCTTGGACTAGATTCCAAGTACGGTTAAGGAATCTGTACGTACCTGGCACGCCTCGAGGGTCCCACGGAGCATCCATGTCGTACGGTGCAATGAACATTTCGTAGACACGCAAACTATCAGCCCCATAGCCACTGTCCATTATTTCCATCGGATCAATCACGTTACCCAAGCTCTTACTCATCTTGCGACCATCTGGTGCCATTATGTACGAGTTATACATCATGCGTTTGAATGGTTCTGGGTCACCGACTAGCCTAAGTTTGTAGAAAAATCTCATCCAAAAACGTGCATATAACAGATGAGCGACTGCGTGGTCTGCGCCGTTATAAAAATCAACAGGTGCCCAGTGTTTAATTTGTTCAGGGTTCCAGGCTTCATTTTCATTGAAAGGGTCGAGGTAGCGTAAGAAATACCAGCTGCTGCATGCGTAACCATCCATAGTATCCGTTTCTCGCTTTGCTGGACCGCCACATTTTGGACATGTTGTATTAACCCATTCCTCAACACCCGCCAGAACTGATGTATTTCCTCCAGTTGGTTTGTAGTCATCAACATCAGGCAAAATCACTGGCAAATCAGTATCTGGAATAGGTACAGTGCCATCGGCTTCACAATACACAATAGGAATCGGTGCACCCCAATAACGTTGACGAGATATCAACCAGTCACGCATCTTGTATTGAACTTTGGTGTTACCAAGTTTTTGCTGCTCTAGCCACCCAACAATTTCTTCGCGAGCTTGTTCAGTTGTCATGCCATCAAATTGTCCAGAATTCACCAAAACGCCTTCGCCGTTATAACATTCTTTTAATACAAGGTGTCGATACATGGCCTCGTGTATGCCGTCATCTAACATATTGGCGATAGCACTTATCGGCTGCCAGGTAACTGTAAACTTTCCTTGCTCGCCATCATCTAGATTTGTGTCTGTTTTTTCTTCGTCTACTAAATCAAATAGTAGTCCTTTGCCGGATACATGCATGTTTTTGTTCTTTGTATTCGAATAAAAATAACCATGTCCTAAAAACTCTGACTCTTTGACCAGTTCAAAATTTTTATAGCCAGTTTCCTCGGTAATTTCACGAGTTGCAGTTGCTACAAAATCCTCGTCGCCCTCGACGCCACCGCCAATTAGCATTTGACCACCAGTTCGCGCTTGGCGAGGACCCCAATCCAACACGATGACCTTGTTTGTCTTTGGGTTACGCAACGCAATAAAGACAGACTTTTTATGTGTATCATCACCCTGGGCTGTACCTGCAGTTGGTTCAATCACGTAACGGATTGGAATATCGAATTTTTGGGCAAATGCATTGTCACGTTCATCGTGTGCCGGTACCGCCATAATTGCGCCTGTGCCATAGCCTGTTAATACATAGTCAGCAATCCAAACTGGAATATTTTCGCCATTAACTGGGTTGATAGCGTAACTACCGCTAAAGACACCAGTTTTTTCTTTGTTTTCTTGGCGTTCAATTTCACTTTTGGCTAATGTGGTTTTAATATACTCATCAACATTTGATTTATTTTCTGCAGTTGTGATTTTGTTAACTAGCTCATTTTCCGGTGCTAGAACGAGGAATGTTGAGCCAAATAAAGTGTCGGCCCTAGTTGTAAAGACTTTTACTGTTTCGCTTGAATCAACAATTTGAAAGTCAACTTCAGCCCCCTGAGATTTGCCAATCCAATTCTTTTGCATAGTTTTGACCATTTCTGTCCAATTCAAATCATCTGTGGCTTCTAGAATTTCATCTGCATATTCGGTAATTTTGAAAAACCATTGTTTGAGGTTTTTCTTTGTCACTGGATTGCCACAACGCCAACACTTGCCGCCTTCTACCTGTTCATTTGCTAGTACTGTCTGGTCTGTTTCACACCACCACTGAGAGCTTTCTTTTTGATAGGCTAAACCATGTTCATATAATTTATTAAAAATCCACTGTGTCCATTTGTAATATTCCGGGTCAGCAGTACTAATTTCTTTTGTCCAGTCATAGCTATAGCCTAGTCGTTTTAGCTGCGTTTTGAAATTCTCTTTGGCTTCATCATGAGCGATACGAGGTTTTTTACCGACTTTGATTGCGTAATTCTCAACCGGCAAACCAAAGCTATCCCAGCCGATTGGATTATAGGCGTTAAAGCCTTGTTGTCGTTTAGCGCGAACCTTGATGTCACTAAACTGAAACGTCCGCCCATGACCAATATGTATACCTGCGCCCGTTATGCCTGGCAACATACTCATGCCATAATATTTTGGCTTGGAATGGTCATTAAAATCAACGACGTACGTGCCGTCATCATCCCATTTTTTTTGCCATTTCTTTTCAATGGCTAGAGGTTCATACCTTTGCATGAGTTATATTATAACAGGTTAGAACGAAGCTGAGGCGTCTTGCGCACCGAGTGCTTCTGTGTAGATTGCTTCAAGCTCTTTAACTAGTTGTTTGGCATCTAGGGTATTTGCAGGGTCTTTGAGTTTTGGTTGTGTTTTTGTATCTAGGTTGATAGCAAAGTCCATCGTACCTGTTTCTTTGTCAGATGTGCCAACTTCTACCTTTTGCAGCTCGTGACTCCATCGCGAAATCCACAAAGTTGTTTTGACTTTATTTGCTTCTTTTTGGGCGTCATTTATTTCGTCGCTGCTCATTCCTTCGGTTGGTTCAGTAGAATCAGTACATTTGTTCAGCGCCTTCATTAAATCTGTTTTCTCAAGCTTTTTGTTAAAAGTCTCCATCTTGCTGATACTGAATTTTATATCATATGCAACACTATCCTGGGAATTTATGGTTTTGCTTTTACCTGTATCCTTGATGATGACGAAACGGTTTTCTTTGTAAATATCAGCTACCTGCTGTTGTTGCTTGTCGTCACTATAAAACTTTTTGATAGCTTTTTTGGTACAAGTTTGTTGCTCATCATAATCTTTTGAATATTCACTAACTGTTTCTTTGTCTACCTTTATCCAACGACTATCGATTTTTGCAACAAAAGCCTTTAGTTTTGAAACAAGTGCTGGATTGCTAGCATAATATTTGCCGTAGTCTGTTGCTAACGACTTTTCTAAAAGCTCACTGGCGTTGTCGATTTTAAAATACAAGTCACCACTTTCTGCAATCATACCCGCACCTTCTAGGTCGAGCTTGAAATCCTCATAATCAATTTTAATTTTTGCGTCTAATGAACCAGCTAGTTTCTCATTGTCACTTTGTGACGAGAACTGTACAGCAACACTGCCATTACTAGTTTTGTCTGTGACATTAAAAGTTCCATCCGTCACGACTGTTTTTGCTTTTATCGTATTTTGCAGACTATCCTGTACGACCTTTTCTGGGCTGGTATAGTAATAAGCAAATGCGGTTGCACTAGCTATACCCAAAATGACTACTATAGCTATGACAATTCCTATAATAAGTTTCTTTTTACTCTTTTGTGGACCTTCATCTGGTATAAATGCCGCACTTTGTGCATTAGCATTCAACTCTGGATTTGGATTGATTGTACTTGCTGCAAATTGAGTTTTTTCGACAGTTGGACTAGTTGGAAAAGTTGGGTCGCCAGCGGGGTTGTCTGTGGTAATAGGGGTTGTTGGTGTCTCTAATGGGTCGTTATTTAAATTGTCTATCGAATCTGGCATATATTCCTCTTATGCTTGTTGTTTATTGTTTAAATATACCATTACACCTTGAAAGCATCAAATTGTTCTGATTTTTTAGCGAGCCAGTCGGAGGTCTGGCGAACTAAATACCGTTCATCATCTGTGCTGTGCAGGATTGGTTTTACTGCTTCTTCAGAAAAGACACCGTTCTGCGAGCCTTTGAATAAGATAATAGTTCCAGTCTCTAGAACGCTATGAACGAATATACCGGCGCTGATTGGGTCACGGAAACTTTTGACCTGGCAGCCATTTGCCTTTGCAGCTGGTGCCAAATATTTCTCTGACTGCTCGCCAATTGTCACAACCCACTTCAATAGATTGCTATTACACAACTTGCCGATTTTTTCGTGTTCTGCAGCTGAGGATTGGCCCAACTCGTTCATATCACCTAGCACTGCTATACGCTGCGGTGCCTCTATTTTATACAGAGTTTCTATGGCAGATTCTGCAGCTAGCGGACTAGAATTGTAGCTATCATCTATTATGGTTGATTCTTTTTGACCACGCAGTATATTCATCCTACCCGGAGGGGAGGTTATTTTAGCTAAGCCCGCAGCAATTTCTTGCGGCTCTAGCCCTAAACGCTCGGCCACAAAACCAGCAGCGACAGCGGCTTTTACGCCAGCCTCGCTCGCTACGTGCAGCTCTACTTCTATGTCAGAAGTTGATGGTGTAATCATCTTGCCCTTTACTAGGCCAAGTGTCTGGTCTTCTATCAAAAAGCGATATTCAGCAGCCCCGCCCAGCCCATAGGTGTCGATTTCCGGATTTTTTATAAACTCGGCAAACTTGCCGTCTATGTCATCGCGATTGATTGCAGTTATGTCAGAAAAATTACTAACCTCTAGTTCTTCGCGAGCTACAGCCTCTAGATTCTGGAAAAATGCCATATGTTCGGGTGATACTGCAGTCACAACCGCAACATCACCATGTAGATATGTGCCAAAATGTGCAATATCACCAGGTTGGTCAGTCCCGAGTTCTTGGACTATGACATCACAATCACTTTGCTTGGCCCTAATCCGCTGCAACGCTGCCTTTCTGACGCTGAGCCATGCGCTAACTGAACGAATATTGTCTGGGTATGCGATTCCCAGGATACCTAGTGGAACACTCATATGCGTATTGTAATTACCTTCGTGTACGCGTACACGATATTTTTCGGATAGAACAGTGGCAATCGCTAGTTTGGTACTGGTTTTGCCAACGCTACCTGTTACCAAGACGAGCTTTGGCTTGTGTTTTGCCAGATATTTATGTGCGTATTTTTCTATGTGTTTCTGAATATAATTTTTAAACATAACTTGTATAGACAATTATACGGTATTAATCACTGGAAAGAAAAAAATGATGTCTATGGTGGAGCATGGCGGATTCGAACCGCCCACCTCTTCGCTGCCAGCGAAGCGCTCTAGCCAAATGAGCTAATGCCCCCCGAGGAGTATTACTATAACAAACAAAACCGCCCCTGGAAAGAGACGGTTAAAGGGTTGATGCGCGCCCACCCTGAGGCTCTAGGTGTGTGGTGAAGGTATTGTTTATTTTCGTTCAGTCCAACGAGCCTCGTTTTTTGGCGCATCAGCGTTTCCAAGTGAGATTATGGCAAATAAACATAAAAAACGCAAGCGTTTTGTTGTGGTGTTTTACACCGTGGTATGTTAGACTACGGGTGTTAGGAAAGTAATAAAGAGATAATTTAAAAACTCTTGGAACCCGGTCGAACTGACATTTTACATATAGACAATAGGAAATTTGAAATCAATGGCAACTAAACTTTTTGTTGGTAGCTTGGCATGGGCCACTACAGACGACAATTTAAAAGCTCACTTTGAAGCAGCTGGTACAGTACTCAGCGCACGTGTCGTAACTGACCGTGAATCAGGTCGTTCACGCGGCTTTGGCTTTGTTGAGTTTGAAAATGATGATGACGCAAAAAAGGCTATCGACACTTTGAACAGCTCTCAGCTTGACGGACGAGAAATCACCGTTAACGAGGCTCGTCCACGTGAAGAAAAACCTCGTTACTAATCAGTAACAATGCATAAAAATACCCTCGATTTCGGGGGTATTTTTATTTTGCCCAACCCAACTCTTTGAATAATTTCAAAAATGCTTTTTCACGATGTGATAATTGCCCATTTCTTTCAGACAAAGGTAACTCATCAAATTTCCACATTGGAATCTCGGGATTAGCATTTACTATAAACAGCTGCCTAAACGGAAAGCCTTCCTGATTCGGAACATCAAACGATTCCTCGGCAATTCTACCGCTTAGCTCACCTGTTACAAATTGGATAGGACTGCCGTGATTGCTATATGCTAGAACAGTTTTTGAAGTTACCTTTCTGTTCTTTTCCCCAGAAAGTGATTTCAGAGTATGCTCGATAATTTCATCATCGCTCATCTCGTAGCCTAGCCATCGCCTAGTATGAATACCTGGCTCACCTCCAAGTGCATCTATTTCCATACCAGAATCATCTCCACAAATGACTAGCTGCTTTGCAGCTTCTTGCCCTAGACAGGATTTGACCTTTAGTTTTGCATTCTCTTCGTAAGTAGTCCCTGTTTCTTCAACTTGATGTTGCTTTAAACCAGCATTACTGGGACTCAGCACTTCTACACCGTAATTGCCTGCAAATACCCTAACTTCACGCAACTTGCCTGGGTTCTCGGTAGCAAAAACTAATTGTTTCACTTCTTTTTAACCTCTGGAAATCTATCAGGTTCGGCACGATAATAATCTATCCAGGTATCGTTCTCTTGCAGTTCTAGTGTTTCAATAAATATACCCTTTGCAAAACCGCCTTTATATTCGTCCTTTGACTTTTGCTCTTTTTCGATATCTGCAGCAGAAATAGTATGTAAGTTTTTCAGGTCATCAATCGCTTGCTGGATATCAGCTATTTCTTCGGTCAGATTCTTTTTTGTGATATTTTTTGTTGTAATCTCACCAGCTTCTTCGACGATTTTATCTATCAAAGCAAGCGTATGTTCGTCTTTGTTTAGTACGCGCAAATTAGCTTTTTGCCCAATTGACTCATAAAACATTGGTAACTTGTCACGGATTAATTTGTTGAGTTTAAATATCGGCATAACAATTTCATCCCTTCGTTTATATTATTGTACCATTCAATGAAAAAGGCTGCTTCCACCAACAAAGTTGGTAGTCGCAGCCATTTTTTTAGAGAAATAGGTCTATATGTCCGACGAGTCAGCGCTTTCAAATGCAAACATGACACCTGCCCAAATAGCTCCCCAGACAAAAATAATTGCCGCTGAAGGGAATACTTCTTTTGCTGGTATCGATGTCAACGCAGTCATTCCCATCAACCTCGTAGACCAAAGTCCAATTAATGCGACTCCAGTCAAAAGCATCACATAACCCCCAAAGCGCACGACAAGAGTGATTATCTCAATCATCGCCAACCCAGCGAGCACAAAAAGCAAGATTGCTACTGCAGCACCTACTAGTCCTGCCGCTGCAAAAGCAGCGTACTCCAAAATGTTCAACACGAAATCCATTGCCACACCCTTATGTATAGGATACGTACTTACAGGTATATTCTAGTATAGTTTATATTATTACTCAATAATTCGTAATAAAGTCTTCTCATTTATTACCTTTGTACCATATTGCGCGGCTTTTTGCAGTTTCGATGCACCTACCTTACCACCAGCTACCAGGTAGGTTGTGTCTTTTGCCACCGAGCTCTGGAATGTTCCGCCTAGATTGCGGATTTTATCAGCCGCTTCGTCGCGACTCATAGTAGATAGACTACCAGTTATGACGAAGGCTTGTCCTGCTAATTTACCACCAGATGTATCATGGTATTTTGGATTTACACCAACAGTCTCAAATTTTTCGATGAGCTTGATATTATCGAGGTCCGCAAACCAGGCAGAGATACTTTCGGCGACAATTTCACCTACCCCATCGACAGATTTTAGCTCATCGAGTGTTGCATTTTTTAGGCCATATATAGATTTGAACACGTGCGACAAATCAATTGCAGTTTGCGTACCCACGTGCCGAATACCAATACCAAAAATAAAACGAGGTAGCTCTGGCTGTTTTTTAGCGGCAATGGCACCGATTAGTTTTTGAGCAGAAATCTCAGCAAAACGGTCTAATTTTAATAATTGTTCTTTGGTTAGCAAATATATGTCTGCTAAATCTTTGACTAAACCAGCGTCTACCAATGCAACGACATTTTTCTCGCCCAATGTATCGATATCTAATGCACCTTTTGATGCAAAATGCTGCACCGCACGTTTGAGAAGTATTGGACCAGTTACGCCTTTTACACGATACACGGCTTCGCCATCAGGTCGTACAAATTCCAGTTCTGGATATTGACGTTTTAGCTCATCAACAAAATTAAAGGGTTTAGCTTTCGCTGGGCGCAACTTTTCGATTACACTCTCAACTTGCGGTATGATTTCACCTGCCTTGAAGATAACTACCGTGTCACCGATACGTACATCTTTACGAGCAATTTCATCGGCATTGTGCAGGCTCGCGTGCTGAACAGTTGTGCCAGCTAAGTTAACTGGCTTAAATACCGCAACTGGGGTAGCAGCGCCGGTTCGACCAATTGAGATGACGATGTCCTGTACTACTGTAGTGGTTGTCTCGGCAGGATATTTATAGGCAATTGTGCCGCGAGGGTTTTTACCTACAACACCAAGTCTCCCAACTAGTTGACGGTCATTAATTTTCACGACCAGGCCGTCGGTGTGATATGGTAATGTTTCACGAATGGTTTCAAATTCTTTGGCATATCTTAATACGCCTTTAAAATCTTTTTCTAAATGTGCGCCTTTACCGATAGTAAAGCCAAGCTTTTTCATAGTTTCATATGCAAACTCATTTGTTGGTACTTCGTTTACATCCTCGCGCAGTAAATCATATCCATGAAAACGAAGTGGGCGTTCGGCGACTAGGCGTGGGTCAAGCTGACGAATCGTTCCTGCAGCCAGGTTACGCGGATTGGCATATGTTGGTTTTCCAGCAGCTAGCTGCTTTTTGTTCAGTGTCTCAAATTCTTTTTTAGGCATTATTATCTCACCACGAATCTCTGTATAACCTTTGGTAAACGGGTGGTTACTATATAGCCGTAATGGTACATTGGGAATTGTCTTTACATTTGTTGTGACTACTTCTCCGATATGACCATCTCCTCGGGTTACAGCACGAACCAATATTCCATCCTGGTAATGTAGTGCACAAGCCAAGCCATCTTTTTTTGAATCTACCCAAAAATCACAATTAGCTACATTTGAATCTAGTTTTTGTATACGTTCAAACCAAGCTAGGGCTTCGTCATCACCGAAACAGTCTAGCATACTCATCATCCTAGATTTGTGTGTAAATTTTTCAAAACCTTTGGCAGGCTCGCCTCCTACTCGCTGGGTTGGGCTATCGGGTGTAATTAAATCAGGGTTTTGTGTTTCAATATTTTTCAGCTCAGAAAACAATCCGTCATAGACAGCATCGTCGACGCTAGGTTTGTCTAAAACGTAATATTCATGGGCCCATTGATTGAGCTGCTGTTTTATGTCGTCAAGCCGTTGGCGTGTCATCACTGACCAGCTTTCTATATAATAAATACACATATGATGCAGTCCACAATAATGTAAATGTCGTCATTATCAGCGCGGCGACAGGTACTATAGGTATTTGTGACAGCCAACTAATTTGATTTATAAATATAATCGGCAGCATCACAAGTGTCCAAATAACGACGATAGTGATTCCTAACCAAGCCAAGCGATAGAGCACCCTGATTCGCCTACCAATAACCAAATCACTGGAAGCTTTGAGAGCTTTGAGAGGATACATACCTGGTAGTGTCACAACAACCAGAGCCACTACTGTACTGGTTGTCCAATACATAGAAACTAACACGAGTAACAATTCAACTATCCAAAACAGTGTCGTGAACAGTACGTCACCAAAGACATCAACGCTCTCGGCGGCACCATACGCGATTAGTGCAATTGCGAATGGCACCAATTGAACAAGCAGTACTAGTAGCACCAGGAAAGTCGAAAGTATAGGTGAGCCAGATGAATATAACCCATCACGAAGTTTTATATTTTTATGACCTGCAAGTTTTTGCCTCAGTAACCAAACAACAGTCAACCAACCAACCAAAAACAATAACCCACTGTATATTTGTTGAGACTCCGTCAAGCCTTGAGTAAATGCCCCACTAAAGACTCCTGCTGATACAGCTAAGCTTTGAACAACCCCACTGAGTTCACCGACAATAACGTCACCTCCGATTTGATTGACGGATTTATTTAGTAAAACAAAGCTGTCTTGTGAGAGCAAACCAACCACAAAAAATGAAAGTGTACTGTATACAATTGTAAACTTTGCAAACAACCACCTATCAGACCAGATTGTCTGCCACACTTCGTCAGTTAATGACCAGTAGCCTGGCACATTCCATTGACGCTTGTAGTCTCGGCGGGCCGTCATACGAAAGCTGCGATGCGGCCGACGTTTTAAAAAATCATCATAACGTTTTTTTTGCTTAGACAAAACTTTTTGCAGTTTATTTTGTTTTTTATTTTTCTTTTTCACCGTTACATTTTTCCTTCATTTTCGCGTAGGCGTTTAATCCTGTCATCTAGTGGCGGATGTGTGCTAAATAAATTGCCAAAAAAACCCGGCTTCATTGGATTTGAGAAAAACAGATGTGCTGTTGAACCATTTTGACGTTGCATAGGCTGGCTGTGGCCGCGAAGCTTCTCTAGTGCGCTGGCCAAGCCTTCTGGATATCGCGTTGTTAACGCACCAGTAGCATCAGCTAAATACTCGCGTTGACGGGACACGGCGGCTTGTATCAAAAATGCAACAATTGGCGCCAAAATAATTGCAACAATACCTATGACAATAAATACAGGCGATACGTTATCTCTGTCATCGTCGCCAAATATCATCATCCGTAGCACTACATCTGAAATCAATCCTATTGCAGCGACCAGACCAAATACAATCATACTGACACGAATATCATAGTTCTGTACGTGACCCATTTCATGTGCCATAACAGCCTCGAGCTCACGGTCATCCATAATATCTAGCAATCCAGCTGTCGCCGCTACGCTGGCATGACGAGGGTCACGACCCGTTGCAAAGGCGTTAGGCGCTGGGTCATCTATAATATAGATTTTTGGAGTTGGTAGGCCGGTTGCAATACTGAGGTTTTCAACTATTCGATATAGGCGTGGATTATCTTTTTTTTCTATAGCTTTTGCACCTGTAACTGCTAATGCAATTTTACTGGCAATAAAATATTGAATGGTGGCATAGATGAGCGCTCCAATCGCTACATAGTACAGCAAACTTGGTTCGCCATAATATAAGCTGATACCCCAACCCAAACCAGCAATCACAAAAACAAATACTAACATTATCAGTATTGTATTGCGTTTATTTGCAGCAATGGATGAATACATAGCTATGCTACTCCGGTATGGTCCTTAGAATTTTACGTCGACTGGTTTCTCAGCTTTTGCTTGCTCGGCTTCATCAAGTTCAAAGAATTCTTTTTTAGCGAACCCAAACATGCCAGCAAAGATGTTGTTTGGAAAAACTTCAATCTTTGTGTTGAGGTCGCGAACACCACCGTTATAGAAACGACGAGATGCTTGGATTTTGTCCTCTGTATCGACTAGTTCAGCTTGCAATTGTTGAAAGTTTTCACTCGCACGAAGCTGTGGATAGGCTTCTGACACTGCGAATAGGCTTTTTAAAGCTGACTCAAACTGATTTTCAGCCTCGGCAGTTTCCTTGACTCCCTTGGCGTCTAATGTAGCTGCACGAGCCTTTGTAACATTTTCAAACACTTCTTTTTCATGCTTTGCATAGCCTTTAACACTTTCAACCAAATTTGGAATCAAGTCCAAACGACGCTTTAGCTGCACTGTTATGTCGCTCCAGGCTTCTTCTACACGATTACGTAGTGTGACAAGCCCGTTGTATGTCGCCCATAAAAAGATGACCAGTATAACAACGAAAACTGCAATCACGATACCAACAATTTCCATATTTAATTCCCTCCTTGGTTAGTTAGTCTAATTATACCACCGACAACAGTTGAAATCTATATAACAAAACTACTTGGCGCGTTTTTCGATGATCTCTTGGGCTACGTTCGGTGGGACTTCTTCGTACTGGGCTAGCTCCATTGCTGATGCTGCTCGACCTTGGGACATTGAGCGTAGGTCAGTTGTATAACCAAACATACTAGCTAGTGGCACAAAGCCTGTGACAACTTTGGCCCCCATACGGTCCTCCATACTTTCGATGCGTCCACGACGAGAGTTGAGGTCGCCAATTACATCACCCATAAATTCTTCGGGTGTCGTTACTTCGACTTTCATAACAGGCTCTAGTAGGATTGGATTTGCCTGTTTGACGCCGTTACGAGTAGCTAGGGCACCTGCCATTTTAAAGGCAAGCTCGCTAGAGTCAACGTCGTGATAACTACCGTCATATAGTGTCGCTTTGACGTCTACAACTGGGTAACCGGCAATCACACCACCATCAAGCGTTTCGATGATACCGTTCTGTACAGGTTTTCGGTATTCTTGCGGCACAACACCACCTTTAATCTCGTCAGTAAATTCGAAGCCTTTACCAGGTTCGTTTGGCTCTAGACGTAGCCATACGTCACCGTATTGTCCACGACCACCAGATTGTTTGATGTATTTACCCTGAATTTCAGTAGTGCCTTTGATAGTTTCACGGAAGGCAACTTGTGGCTGACCAATATTGGCCTCAACCTTAAATTCACGCTTCATGCGATCAACAATGATGTCTAGGTGTAGCTCACCCATACCAGAGATGATAGTCTGACCGGTTTCGTCGTCGGTGTGTACACGGAAAGTTGGGTCTTCTTCGGCAAGACGCTGAAGCGCAAGACTCATTTTTTCTTGGTCAGCTTTGGTTTTAGGTTCAATTGCAATTGCGACTGGTGGTTCTGGGAAATCGATACTCTCTAACGTTATTGGTTTTGCAACGTCAGCCAAAGTCGTACCCGTTGTGGTGTTTTTAAGTCCCACGACAGCGGCAATATCACCGGCAGCAATTTCGTTGATGTCTTCGCGTTTGTCTGCGTGCATACGCACGATTCGGCCAATACGCTCTTTGTCACCAGTCATGGTGTTCAGTACATAGCTACCAGCAGCAACTTTACCGCTGTACACGCGGATGAAAATCAATTTTCCTACGAATGGGTCGTTGGCAATTTTAAATGCGAGTGCAGCAAGAGGTTCTTTATCGTCAGGTTTTCGTTCAACTTCATCACCAGTTTTCGGGTGAGTACCCCAAATAGAACCGGTGTCGAGTGGGCTAGGTAGGTATTCGTTTACGAGGTCTAGAACCTTTTCAACGATGACACCACGGCCATCACCACCAGTTACGAGATAGAATTCACCTGTTAGGACACTCTTACGTAGGGCTGCTTTTAGTTCATCGACGGTGATAGAGTCTTCGCCTTCTTCGAGGTATTTTTCGAACAATGCGTCGTCAGCTTCGACAGCAGATTCAACCAATAGTTGTCGTGCGTTTTTGGCTTTGTCCAACATATCAGCAGGAATATCACCGACAACCAGTTCGTGGTCAGAAAATTCTTTGTAAGTGTAGGCTTTCATGTCTACTAAATCAACAACGCCATTGATGTCTTTTTCAAAACCAATTGGCAAATGGATAGGTAGCGCTTTTTTAGATAGACGTGCATGTAGACTGTCGAGAGATTTGTAGAAATCACCGCCAGTTTGGTTAATCTTGTTAATGAAACAAATACGAGGTACGCGGTATTTGTTCGCCTGACGCCATACGGTTTCAGTCTGGGCTTCAACACCCATCTTGCCGTCAAAGACGACAATTGCACCGTCAAGTACACGCAGTGAACGCTCTACCTCTGCGGTAAAGTCGATGTGACCAGGTGTGTCGATAATGTTAATTTTGTGGTCTTTCCAAAAACAAGTTACCGCAGCACTAGTAATCGTGATTCCCCGTTCACGCTCTTGCTCCATCCAGTCAGTTGTTGTTTCACCTTCGTGAACGGCACCGATTTTGTGTGATAGGCCTGTGCGGTACAAAATACCTTCGGTAGTTGTCGTTTTTCCGGCGTCAATATGAGCAATGATGCCGATGTTACGGAATTTATCTAGGGTATAGTTTTTAGCTGCCATGATGGTTTCTTTGGTGATCCTTTTCTATGATTTAATTAGTTTTACGTTACCCCTGTAATATTTTTTGACAACAGGGAAAAACACTTACTGTCAATTGTACCAGATAATTAACACCTTGACCACCCCTACTTGCAAACATTAGCGTTTTGTGCTATAATGTCAGTATGACAAAAGAAAATTCTAACCCATATCGACCTCCCCGTGGTAAAACTACCCAGGAAGTAGACTTTTTATTCATGGGTAATAATCATATAGGTGGTAGGACAGGTATTTCTCTAGAAGCGGCTAGACAGCAAGGTCTCATACCAGAAGAAACTAGTGGAGATATAACTATAGGCTCTGCAGCGTTAGCTAAACCTATGGAAAATATTGCTTATATTGATTACCCTGATGAAGTACACATTCAGCCACCCTCAAAGACAACACTCGAACACTGGAATGATAGTGACAAGATAGTATCTATGACGACTTCCGATGGTCAAGATTGGTTATGTGCTATTGGTGAAGAAGGCGAAATATTCGCAGCCACTAAAGCAACTAGCGATAACCCTGCAACTAACCAGTATATTTTATTTAGCGCTGCTTCGGACGTATTACTAAACTATAGACAAGACGCAGCTGCTTAGCGAGCAAAGTGAGCGAATGCACGGTTGGCTTCGGCCATCTTGTGAGTGTCTTCTTTTTTCTTGAAGGCTGCACCAGTTTGGTTGTAGGCATCTACGATTTCAGCGCCTAGGCGTTGGTCGTATGGCATACCTTTACGAGCGCGTGAGCTTTGTACTAGCCATGAAAATGCATAGTGAAGCTGACGGTGGCCCTGAATTGGGAATGGAATCTGATAGTTTGCACCACCTACACGTCGAGATTTAACTTCAAAGCTAGGTGAAACGTTTTTTAGGGCTGTTTCAAAAACTTCTAGTGGGTCTTCACTCTTTAGCTTTTTAGCAGCGATTTCTAGTGCGCTGTAAACTTGGCGCTCAGCTAGTAGTTTTTTGCCATCTAACATACTTTTATTGATTAATCGTTGGACCATAATAGATTGGTATTTGCGGTCCGGGTTGAGACGTCGTTGAAGAGATTTGGTTACTTTACGCGGCATTATTTGCTCTCCTTTTTGGCACCATATTTACTACGGCGTTGTTTTCGGTCTGCGACACCCTGAAGGTCAAGCGCACCACGAACGATGTGGTAACGAACACCTGGAAGGTCTTTTACTCGTCCACCACGAACTAGCACAACTGCGTGTTCTTGTAGGTTGTGGCCTTCGCCACCGATGTACGCCCAAACTTCTTGGCCGTTTGATAAACGAACACGAGCTACTTTACGTAGAGCCGAATTTGGCTTTTTCGGCGTTTTGGTTGTCACTTTGACACAGACACCACGTTTTAGAGGTGCGTTTTGGTCGTAGTAACGGGTTTTTAGGGTATTTTGAATACGTCCTAGTGCAGGGCTTTTACTCTTTTTACCAGCCGTTTTACGAGGCTTGCGAACCAATTGATTGATTGTTGGCATATGAAAAAATATTCTCCGTTAAATTAACTTTATTTGGTGTTATTTTCAGCATAAATAACTACCACTTTCCTTGGTTTAACAAAAACTTGTACACACTCGCATGTATTTTTGTTGACTCCAAAGAGGAAACTCACCTGTTATTGTAGCAAAAATAGACTTCTTTTTCAAGATGTAAAATAATTTATAATTAATTGAATTTATTTATCTACTACAAAGCCGCATATGATTGCATTTGGATGGTCTGGCACTTGCTGGTTGTAATCATAAATCGAAACCATATCACTATAGCATTTGTCACCATCAAATATCTGCATAACAACAATATGTGCAGTAACACCGAAATTCTGATCGTAACTAACAAAGGGACCTAAGCGGGTCTTGTCAGTAGATGCCCCTACCCTAGAGCCCTTTGGTAGAGAGCCAACTTTTGATAGCTCTGCATTGAGTGTCGCGCTAGGATGCTCGAGGGTAGGAATAGATGGAAACAAATCACGACAATCGGTTTGGCTGTCGCCATCTATATTTGGAAATCCAGTACCTAGACAATAGTAACCGCTAGGCATGTCTGGATAGTGCCTATAGGCAGCCCTGTAAAGCTTGAAATGTTTATCCCAAGATTTTGCTTCATCATAGCGTACTGTATTGATAGCTTGCGTTGTCAAAGTCCTATAAGTCACTAATAAAAGCGCTGCTATGATGGCCACAATGGCAACCACTACAAGCACCTCTACTAAAGTGAACCCCTGTTTTTCGCGAAATAGACCCACCTTTTGCATGGGTCTATTCTATACCACTCTGTAGTAAAAACAAAGTCTATAAAGAACTTAGGCTTCGTCGTCTTCTGTAGTTTCTTCTGCTACTTCTGTATCACGAGCACCAGTTCCCACAGGAATCTTGCGACCGATAATCACATTTTCTTTCAAACCGTATAGGTTGTCTTGACGACCAGTTACAGCTGCATTAATCAATACACGGGTTGTGTCTTGGAAACTAGCTGCTGATAGGAAGCTGTCAGACCAAATTGATACTTTGGTGATACCTAGTAATAGTTGAGTAAACTGAGCCGGCTCTTTCTTGGCTTCTACTAGCCGTTCGTTAGATTCGATGACCAAAGCCTTTGAGACAATGTCACCAGTAACAAACAAGCTATCACCAGGGTCTTCGATTTGTACACGGCTAAACATCTGACGCACAATGATCTCTAGGTGTTTGTCAGCAATGTTCTGACCCTGAGATGCATAGATACGTAGGACGTCGTTGATGATGTAACGTTGTGTCGCTTCGATGCTCTTTAGGCGCATCAAATCGTGAAGGTTGATTGAACCAGCAGTCAAACGGTCACCAGCAGTTACAACGTCGCCATCTTTTGCAGTCAACTGGTGAGTGCTAGGGACTTCGTAACGAGCAGGCGTTTGGTTGCTACTAGAGACAATCACTTCTTCTTTGGTGACATCTACTATGCCATCAAATGGTGCGATTAGAGGTTCTTCGTCACCCTTTTTAGCTGCTAATACATCACCAGCTAGAACTTCTGTGCCAGTCTTTACCTGAGCTTTGCGTTTTTCTAGTTTCAATTTCTTGACCTTGGCTTTTGCTGGGGTTACTTGTAGGACATACTTGTTGCCGTCTTCCCAGATACGTAATGTACCATCAATTTCTGATAGCAATGCTTCACCTTTTGGAGTTCGGGCTTCAAATAACTCGTCTACACGTGGTAGACCCTGGGTAATGTCGGCTGCACCGGCTACACCAGATGCATGGAAGTTACGAAGGGTTAGCTGCGTACCAGGTTCACCAACAGACTGAGCTGCGATGACACCAACAGGTTGCGCAACGTCAATCAATTTGCCAGTTGCCATGTCGAGACCGTAGCTCTTTTGTGGAATACCACGGAGGTTCTTTGCAGTCAGGACACTAAAGATTTTGGCTTCGGTGATTTTTTCGTCAGCATTGATTGCGTCAGCGATTTCACGGGTAATCAGTTGACCTGATTTGATGTGGTCGCCGATTTTTTCAGCTGCGTAACGACTGTATAGACGGTCGCCAAATTCAATCATAGTCTCGTCAGTTTCATTACGGAAAATGGTGAATCCATTGTCGTTTGAATCTTCTTCAACTGTGAAGACATCTTGACTCACATCGACTAGACGACGAGTTAAGTAACCAGAGTCAGCAGTCTTTAGGGCAGTGTCAATCAAACCCTTACGTGTACCACGGGTGGCAACGAAAGCTTCTAGTTGTGACAGACCTTTTTTGAAACTAGAACGGATTGGTAGCTCAATTTCTTTACCGGTTGCATCAACCATTGTTCCTAGCATTGCAGTCGCAAGTTTGATGTTATCGATACTACCACGAGCACCAGAGTTAACCATGACGCTGACTGAAGTGTCAGAATCTTTTAGCTTGTCTTCTACTACTGCGATAGCTTTTTTGTCGATACCGCGCCATGCGTTAACAGTTAGACCATAACGCTCTTCTTCGGTTATCAAACCTTCTTCGAATTGGTCAGAAATTTGAGTCGCGAGTTTTTCACCCTCAGCAATCAGACCTTCCATTTCAGGAACATCAAAGTAGTCATCCATACCAGTTGATACAGCGGCGGCTGTAGCGTATTCGAGCGCGAGGTCTTTGATACTATCAGCGGTTACCGCAGTTGTTTCACTACCGTATGCTTCAAAGATACGTGCAAGAACTTTGTTGAGAGCCTTTTTAGTCATGACTTCGTTGACGTATGGGAACTCTTTGATTAATGACTCGTTAAAGTACACGCGTCCTAGAGTTGTGTCACGTAGTTGTCCTTTGGTGTGTACACGAATAGGGGTTTGCAATTTAATGATTCCCTTTTCGTATGAGTGTACAGCCTCGGTTACAGAACTAAATAGTTTCTTTTCAGTCTGAGCATCTGGTTTTGGATATGTCAGGTAGTAACAACCGAGCACGATGTCCTGTGCGATGTTTAGTACTGGTGTACCATCAGCAGGTTTTAGCAAGTTGTTAGTAGCAGACATTAAATCACGGGCTTCGGCTTGTGCAGCATCGCTCAGAGGCAAGTGAACAGCCATTTGGTCACCATCAAAGTCAGCGTTAAAACCAGCACAAACTAGAGGGTGTAGCTGGATTGCTTTACCTTCGATTAGTTTTGGTTGGAATGACTGAATAGACAAACGGTGTAGTGATGGTGCACGGTTTAGTAGTACGTATTTGCCCTTAATTACTTCGTCCAATGCGTCCCATATGATAGTGTTGCCACTTTCGATCAAGCGAGTTGCAGAGCGAATGTTGTGAGCATGCTCACCGCGTAATAGCCAGCTGATAACAAATGGCTTGAATAGCTCTAACGCCATTTGTTTTGGCAAACCACATTGGTGGATTTTTAGTTCTGGACCAGCAACAATAACTGAACGACCAGAATAATCAACACGTTTACCTAATAGGTTTTGACGGAAACGACCTTGCTTACCCTTGAGCATGTCGCTCAAAGATTTGAGTTTACGTCGGCCACCAGTTGCGTTAACCGCACGGTTACCACGAGCTGCAGAGTTATCTACTAATGCATCAACAGCTTCCTGAAGCATACGCATTTCGTTACGGCGGATAACTTCTGGAGCGTTGAGGTCAATTAGCTTCTTGAGACGGTTGTTTCGGTTAATCACACGACGATATAGGTCGTTTAGGTCAGATGTGGCGAAACGACCACCGGTTAGTTGCACCATTGGACGCAGGTCTGGTGGGATAACAGGTAGAACTGACATTGTCATGTTGATTGGCTTGATACCGGCACGGTGCATACCCTCTAGCACTTTGAGGCGCTTGAGGATTTTCTTTTGCTTTTGACCCTTGCTGGCACTAGCTTCTTCGGAAAGATCCTGGATTAGCTTTTCTAGATTGATTTGTTCTAGCAACGCTTTCAAAGCTTCGCCACCCATGCCAACTTTGACGATGTCAGCGTAGTCGTCAGGTAGGTTACGGTATTCAATTTCACCTAGTAGGGCTGATTTTGCTAAACCGTCTAGCTGAGATTTTTTAACTGCAAATGCTTCGGCTAAATCTTCTAGCTCTTTTGTCTGTTCAGCAGCTAGTTTCTTAACATCAGCCTTTTCGTCTTCTGCTTCTTTTTCGTAACGAATCTTGATTGCTGCGGTGCCTGCTTCTAGTTCAGCTTCGGCATCGGCTAGTAATTGTTCACGCTTTTCGTTATCAACATCTAAGATTAAGTAGCTTGCAAAGTACGCAACACGTTCTAGGTTACGAACAGTCATACCTAGTAGTAGTCCCATCGCTGATGGTGTACCACGCATGAACCAAATGTGCGCAACAGGTGCAGCTAGGCCAATGTGTCCCATTCGCTCACGACGAACAATTGAACGAGTAACGACTTCGCCACTCTTATCAACTGCAGCTTCGCGAGAACGAACTCCTTTTAGTTTTGCATCGTGTGGGTTTATGTCTTTGACTGGACCAAAGATTCGCTCACAGAACAATCCGTCACGTTCAGGTTTTTGGGTTCGATAGTTTATTGTTTCTGGTTTTGTTACTTCACCGTAACTCCATTTTTTGATATCTTCTGCACTAGCAACGGCTAGTCGTACTGCATCAAAGTCGGCGATACTGGTGTTTGCGATTACTCGGCTCATTAGACTATCTCCTCCTTTATTTCTTCGATTTCGTCTGTGTCCTGGATGGTGACTCCTTCACCAAGGTCAATTTCACCTAGCTCATCAGCTTCGTCACCGACTGCTTCTGTCTCTTCGACAGCGACCGTTGGTGTAGCTTCTGGTTCAGCATCTGCGGCAATTGTTCCATCCAAAATCTCTTCGGCATCAATGTCTTGTCCGTTTTCGACTAAATCAACACGTAGACCAAGACCTTGCAGTTCTTTTACTAGAACGTTAAAGCTTTCTGGAACTTTCGGACCTGTAATTGGTTCGTTCTTGATGATAGATTCGTAGGCTTTTGCGCGACCATAGACATCGTCGGATTTGATAGTTAGCATTTCCTGCAATGTAGTCGCGGCACCATAGGCTTCAAGAGCCCAGACTTCCATCTCACCAAATCGCTGTCCACCGTTTTGCGCCTTACCACCAAGAGGTTGTTGGGTAACCATTGTGTATGGGCCAATAGAACGAGCATGTATCTTGTCTGCAATCATGTGGTGCAGCTTGATGATGTACATGTTACCAACGGTTGTCTTTTCACGGAATGGTTCACCTGTGCGGCCATCAAATAGTTGAATTTTACCATCAGTTGGTAGGCCAGCTTCTTTTAGCTGTTCAGCAATAACGTGGTTTGGTACACCGTTAAATGGTGGAGTTGCTACTTTGTAGCCTAGTGCACGTGCAGCCATACCGAGGTGAGTTTCAAACAACTGACCAAGGTTCATACGAGATGGCACACCCAGTGGGTTCAGCAGTACGTCAACTGGAGTTCCGTCCTCGCTAAATGGCATGTCGTTTTCAGGTAAAATACGTGCAACAACACCCTTGTTACCATGTCGTCCAGCTAGCTTGTCACCAACTGCGATTTTACGTAGCTGTGCAACAAAGATTTGTACTTGCATCAACACACCGGCTTTTAGTTCGTTGCCGTTTTCGCGACTAAAGACTTTGACGCCAACAACTTTACCGTGCTTGCCGTTGCTCATACGTTGTGATGTGTCACGAACATCTTTGGCTTTTTCACCAAAGATTGCGCGTAGCAATCGTTCTTCGCTAGAAAGTTCTTGCTCACCTTTTGGTGTAATTTTACCAACCAAAACATCGCCTGGGTGGACTTCTGAACCAACTTGTACGATTCCGTCTTCATCGAGGTGACGTAGGCTTTCCTCTGATACATTTGGAATATCGCGGGTCACAATTTCTGGACCTAATTTAGTTTCACGGACTTCAACCATGAAATCTTGAATGTTAATACTAGTCAAATCGTCTTCTTTAACGATACGAGAGCTTAGGATGATAGAGTCATCCATGTTGTAACCGCTCCACGGCATAAAGGCCACAGTCAGGTCACGACCGAGGGCAAGTTCGCCGCCTTCGATAGATGCACCTTCGATTAGTACATCACCTTTTTTGACTTTTTGACCACGAGTTACAACAACCTTTTGGTTGATTGAACGGTCGTCGTTACTTTGTTCAAAGTGAATAGGGACGTAGCTGATAGGACCGTCTTTGTATTTGACTACAACTTCATCAGCATCGGCTTTTGTTACTTCACCAGTGCCGTCGGCCAAGATTAGTTGGCTAGTATTTTTAGCGATGTCGCCTTCTATGCCAGTTCCAACGATTGGGCTTTTCGGTTGCAATAGTGGTACAGCCTGACGTGACATGTTAGAACCTGTTAGTGAACGGTCAATACGGTTTTTCTCAATAAACGGAATCAAACTAGCAGTTGAACCTAGAATCTGACCGATTGCAGCATCAACAAATGTGATTTCAGTCGCATCGACTTCTTCTGGTACCAAGTTTTTACGAGCACTCACACGTGCAGCTTTGAATTTGCCGTTTTTATCTAGTTCGTTACCGGCTTCGGCGATGATTTCGCGGGCTTCAGCTGCTGCGTCCATATAAATAACTTCGTCAGTTACTTTGTTTTTGACAACTTTGCGGAATGGAGTTTCGATGAAACCATATTCGTTGATACGAGCGTAACTGGCAAGGTTTAGTACAAGTCCGATGTTGGCACCTTCTGGTGTTTCAACGGAACAGATACGACCATAGTGAGTTTCGTGGATGTCACGAACTTCTAGACCGGCACGTTCACGGCTCAAACCACCAGGACCCATAGAGCTAAGGCGTCGTTTGTGTGACAGTTCAGCTAGTGGGTTAGTTTGGTCCATAAATTGTGACAATTGAGAGCTCGCGAAGAATTCACGAACAGCAGCAACAATTGGGCGTGCATTGATGAGTGCGCCAGGAGTCACAGTTTCAAGGTCGCTCATGCTCATACGGTCCATAGTGTTACGTTGCATACGTAGCATACCGATACGGAACTGACGAGCTACAAGCTCGCCGACTAATTTCACACGACGGTTTGATAGTGCATCGATGTCGTCAGCAGGTTCTTGGCTGTTATTGAGGCGGATGACTTCTTTTATGATAGCGACTAAGTCTTCTAGACGCATGACACGGTTGTCAGTGGTATTAGTTACTTTCAAGCCTAGACGTTGATTGATTTTGTAACGACCAACACGGCTAAAGTCAAATCGTTTAAAGTCAAAGAACATTCGTTCAATCATGCCTTTTGCGTTTTCAACTGTTGCGAGGTCACCTGGACGTAGACGTCGGTAGACTTCAATCAGGGCTTCGTTTGTGCCGCTACTAGGGTCTTTGCCAATAGTAGTGTCGATGTAGTTGATTTCACCAGTATCAACATCTTTGAATAGTTCCTTGATAGCAGTATCTGTACCGTAACCAAGTGCACGTAGTAGTGTAGTAACCGCAATTTTTCGGCGACGGTCAATTTTTACATATAGTACACCAGCGGCACTGGTTTCAAATTCTAGCCATGCACCACGGCCAGGAATAAGCTTCGCACCATATTGGTTACGAACTGAACCTTTGTTAGCAGTAAAGAATACACCAGCAGAACGGATAAGCTGAGACACAACCACACGCTCAGAACCGTTGATGATGAATGTACCGCGTTCGGTCATCCATGGGTAGTCACCTAGATAAATTTCACTGTCTTTTACTTCGCCAGTTACTTTGTTTGTTAGCTCAACACGAGCTTTCAAAGGTGCTTCAAAACTCACATTATTGTGACGAGCGTCAGCTTCGGTACACTTTGGGTCTTCGAAACTATAGTCTTTGAAACGTAGTTCTAGTTTTTGGCCAGTGTAATCTTCGATTGGGTTTACTTCGGCGAAAATTTCGCTAAGTCCCGTTTCGATGAATTCTTGCCAAGAATCTGTTTGGTGTTTGATGAGGTCTGGTAGGTCTAAAACGGTTGCGTTATCAGTAAAATAACGCCTCGCTTGCGTTTTGCTAGTTGCCATATAAAAAATGGTCTCCTGGTTCTTGTTAGTGGTTGATACTTAGGGGCGCCGAATCTACTAAGTTAGGAGATTTAACTCCGTGGGCAAGCATTTCTAACCGAGAGCCACCAAGGCCAAATGCATAAAAACCCAACTTACACTAATTCATTACACACCATTGTGAGGGGTTAATTGCAAACTGTCAAGTGTTTTATTAGGCTTTTTTGATAATTTCGTCGATGAGACCATACTTTTTGGCTTGTTCGGCGGTCATCCAGTAGTCTCGCTCCATATCTTCTTTTATTTTGGCGCGCTTTTGACCAGTGTTTTTTGCGAGCAGGTCGGTGAGGAGTTCTTTAACCCGTATGCTTTCTTTGAGTGATATTTCCATATCTGTTACTTGACCTTGTGCGCCTGATGAAACTTGGTGAATCATAGCTCGTGCATGTGGCAACATAAAGCGTTTACCCTTTGTACCACTACTCAATAAGAATGCGCCCATACTAGCCTGTAGACCGATACCAATAGTGTGAACGTCTGGTTTGATATATTGCATAGTGTCGTAAATCGCCAGACCATCATGAACGCTACCGCCAGGGCTATTCACATAAAAATAAATATCTTTTTTACTGTCCTCGCCCGCTAAAAATAGTAACTGTGCAACAACTAGGTTTGCCGTATGTTCATTGACGTCTTCACCTAAAAAGATGATACGGTCTTTGAGCAAGCGACTATATATGTCAAAAGCACGTTCACCATCGCTCGATTTTTCAACAACCGTTGGGACTAAGTAATTGCTAGGTTTTGTCATGTAAATAATTATACGCTGCCTGGCACTCAAGTCAAGCGAGTGCTAGGCGTAGATATCAAGAGGTTTTGGCACTCCTGCGTTATCAAGAAGCTCTGTCTCTCTATTTTTTATATCACGACGCTTTTGCGCTACTTGCCTTTCTAAGACTTTACTGGTCATTCGATCTACTACCCAAGTCATGAGTGTAATGTCAGGAACCTTTTCAATATCCCGTAGCTGCCATCCTTGCCGATAACGGCCTTCTACGTTAAATGCAACACCTGTATATGGACTATCTGTAAAAGATGATATTTGAGTCACCATATTCAACGCTCCACTGTCATTTAGAAGTTTGGTTGAATGAATAAATACCCTGTCTAATCCCGGCATTTCTAGATTTATATTATCTTGATAACTCGTTCTAGTGAACGAACGTACTGCAAAATCATCAAGCTCTTGGTTACTAAGGGCTAATCTGTGATTTTTATTCCTGAACTCAAAGGGAATGACTACTCCATCTTGCGTTCGTAAAGGCCCTTCGCCTTTGAGCACTTCACCGATTCTTTCAGCTGCCATAATACTTTGTATTATACGATAGAGTGGGTAATTTAGCTATTCAGTTCAACTAGTCGGTCAAGGGTTTTTTCAGTTGCTAAACGATTGTATATGTCGTTTTTGGCTTCTGGGGTTTCTAGTTGTTGTCGCATATTTGGGTCTGGGTATTGTTGCAATAATTGTTGGTGGCGAACCGCTACTTCATCGTCGTCAACTGTGATTTTTTCTAGCTTGCTGACTTCTGCCAGTACTAGCGCGGCTTGTATACGCTTTTCGGCTGCATCGTGTAGTTCAGTTTTTTCCCAATCTTCGCGAGTTAGTTTCTTGTCCTCTAGATATTGCTCTAAACTCATACCGCGTGCTGCTAGATTCTGAGTAAAATCAAGCTCAATATTTTTCATCTGGTCTTTTACTAGAACTTCCGGTGTTTCGAGCTTGCTAGCTGCTACTAGTTGCTCAACCAGCTGATCTTTCAAGCCTTCGGCTGCTTCGTGTTCGCGCTGAGCTTTAATCTCATTTTTGATGTCTGCTTCTAGCTCGGCAACACTGTTGAATGGGCCACACTTTTTGGCAAATTCATTATCAACTTTCGGTAGAACAACTTCGCTAACACTTTTAATTTTTACTTCAAATTTACATTTTTGACCAGCTAAATGGGCGGCCTGGTAGTCCGTTGGAAAAGTTACGGGTAAATCGAATGCATCACCTGCCTTTTTACCGACCAAACCTTCTTCGAAACCTGGAATAAAACTCTTGCTACCAATAATTAGCGGGTAGTCTTTGCCTTCACCACCTGCAAATGCCTCACCTTTACTATCAAACCCTTTGAAATCAATCGTTGCTTCGTCACCATCCTTGGCCGCGCGTTTAACCTCTTTCTTTTCAGAAAAGCTAGTTCGCATGCGCTCAACAACCTGGTCAATATCTTTTTTGACGACAGAAATTTTAGGCTTAGTTATTTTTAGTTTCTTGTAGTCACCGAGCTTGATTGGTGGCAACACTTCGACTTCTGCAGTAAATTCTAGTTCTGCACCCGGGACATACTTTTTGACCTCTACTTCTGGTCGGTCGAGCGGCTGCAGTTTTTCAGTTTCGAATGCTTCGGGAACAGCACGATTGATTGCGTCGCTCATAGTATGAGAATTTAATTCTTCCTCAGATACTTGTTGTTTGACGACTTTGGTTGGGACTTTGCCTTTGCGAAAGCCTGGAACTTTCAGCTCATTGCCCATATGGACCAAGGCTACATCTTCGGCGCCTTTTAGTTCTTTTGTACTCAAGCTAATAGTTAGTTGGACTTTTGTAGTGGATAGGTTTTTTCTAGTTACTTTCATAGCTAACAAGTGTACCATCGATAATGTATTTCGGCTAGACAGATACGAGACGCTTGTGTTTAAATACACG
The DNA here is from genome assembly GCA_030645815.1 of Candidatus Saccharimonadota bacterium. Taxonomy (GTDB): domain Bacteria; phylum Patescibacteriota; class Saccharimonadia; order Saccharimonadales; family Saccharimonadaceae; genus JACPYF01. The sequence continues at coordinate 17,038 of JAUSMW010000036.1, read as the reverse complement.
TAACTAATATAGGAATTTAAATCGTGGACGACACACCATCATACATCAGCTCACCAGAGCAAAAACCCAGTAAAAAGAAAACTATTTGGCTCGTAATCATCATATTGGCACTGATTGCTAGTAATGTGATGTGGGCATTGTTTTTCGTCAAACAACAGGGTGAGCTCAATACAAAGATATCTATTTTGACTGCAAAAAATGTGAAATTAACGAATGATAATAAAGATTTACAAAAAGCAGATAGCAAAGATGACGACACGACGGTATATCGTGAAATTCCAGAGCTAGGTGTAAAATACAAAGTTACTAATCAAACAAAAGATCTGACATACGCTTATAACTTTGGCTTTGGCCAATCCAGCATTGGTTTCTCGAGTACTGCACTCGTTAAAGCTGCTAATGCAAACAACAACGATGGCACAACACTTTGTGGTAGTTCAAACGGTGCTGCGGGAATAATTACCTCATACAAAACCGGTGACAAGGTAGATACGGCTGCAGACTCTACACCCGTAGAGCAGGTGAAAGATGCCAAGAAAGTTGGTAACAATTACTTTATTATAACCAAACCTCAAGGAGTTTGTAGCGAAGATAAAACAATACAAGCGCTAGATGACAAAGCTATCGAAGCAGCTGAAGCAGCATTTGCTTCGCTAAAAGCTATTTAGAAGATTTAATCAGACTAACTATTTGGTCTAGGCTAAGTTTTTGATTTTGACCATCAACACTATATAACTGTGAGCTGACCTCTTCGCTACCAACAAAAACCTTGTATGAAATATTCTTTTTGTTGGCATTAGTAATTTGCTTGTCAGTTTTGCGTCCGGAAATATCAACTGCAACATTTACACCTTTTTCACGTAATGCTTGGGCAACTTTTTGGGCTTCAGTTAATACATCACCTATAACGATAATGTAGACATCCGTTTCACTGGTTTGCTCTGGCAATAGCTTGTTACTTTCGAGGAAGTTCTGGAATGTCACGTCGCCCATGCCGAAGCCAACTGTTGGAACTGGCTCGACACCAAACTCACCAACTAGCCCGTCATAACGTCCACCACCGAACATAGACCGATTGTTTTCGGGAGTTTTGTCAAAGACTTCAAACACAATGTCTGTGTAGTACTCGAAGCCGCGTGCAATACTTGGTTCAAAAGTTACATTTTTCACTCCATGTTTTTCTAAACTACCAATTAACTGACCGATAGATTCTGGAATTGCATCATTATTATTTAAAACTTTTAGTAGCTTTGTCGCCTTTTCTTCGCCTAGTTTCTCGCGAAATATCTTTTCAAATTCTGTGGAATCAATTTTTGCTTTTTTATCAATTAAACCAGTGATTGTCTTTTTTTCTTCATCAGACAATTCGAGTTCATCATAAATACTATTCATATATTTGCGGCTATTGACGCGTATTTCATACTGGTTCTCATTTGCGCCAAATTCTTTTAGTAATGCATCTGCAATTTGTATATTCTCTACATCGGCTTCAATTCCCTCTAACCCAAACAAATCTACATTCAACTGCCAGAACTCACGCAAGCGTCCACGCTGTTGGCGTTCGTAGCGGAAACAATTTGGAATGCTATATAGGCGCAGTGGATAGCCAAGTTCTTGACGCCTGCCTGCAACCATACGGCTAACCGTAGGTGTCATCTCTGGTCGCATAACAACACGGCGCCCTCCGCGGTCCTCGAAGTTGAATGATTGATCATTTACAATCTCTTCGCTAGTCTTTGCGGTGTAGAGTTCTAATGGCTCGAGGATTGGACCATCATATTCTTCATATCCAAAACTCTCGACAACTTTGCGCCACTTGGCAAACATCCATTTGCGAGTTCGCATGTCATCCGGATAAAAATCTCGGGTTCCTTTGTAGGGTTGGGTAGATAGACTCATAACTTCTGTCAATTATACCATCAAATATCAGTCTCAGGCGTTGGTTTTGTCATCGTTATGGTCTATTCTGACCTCGATAGTTTGCTGAGAACCGGCTACATCTTGCTGAGGAGTTTGGGGTAACGGCACAGGTGTCGTTTGGTCAATTGGCTCGGTCGGCACTGAGTCAACTGGTGGGTATTGTAAGGTTGGCGTCACTACGACAGGAGGTTGTTGGCTGACTGGAGCCTGAGTAAACTGTTGAGTGATTGGCGGTGTTTGTTGGTTTGGTATGTATGAACCAGGGTCGGCTCGGTTGTGTTTGATGAGTTTTCTGATAAACAGTATTAGACTGATGACAACTGCAACTATAACGATACCTATTACAATCATCATTATCCTCAGGTTATTTTCTTTGTTGGCAGCCTCGATTTGCTCGTTTGTTGTCTTGAGGAAACTATCAGCTAGATAAAAGCTTGGGTATTTTGCACTAACAGCTGCAAACCCTTTCTGAGCCTCCACATACTGGCCGGCTGAAAAATCATCAATCGCGCTAGACCAAACCTTAGACAGTTCGCTGGTTCCGGTAGCTGATACATTATTTTTATCTAACAATTGTTTTAAATCCGCTACGTCCCTGAATATACTACTAATTGAAAACTCATCTTCTGAAGCGCTCTGACCATATGTGTTTAGCCCAATCATTAGACCATTTTTAGAAAACGCGGGTCCACCACTATTTCCAGCAGCGATAGGAGTCGTCATGTTCACTACTTTGCGCTTGCTACCAGGTGAATCGTAGCCTATTTCCAGTACTTTCCCCTGAGTAGCAGTAGGAAAAGTATATTTCTGTTTTGTATCTGTTCCGCTGTCGACAAAGTATGGATAGCCAATAGCGGTAACCAAATCATTTTCTTTTAGTCCGTTTATCGAGCCTAGTTTGATAACCGGAAAACCACCAGTAACTTTGTCATTAATTTTTAGAACCGCAACATCAGAACGAGTAAATGTACCGGTATTAATATCGTCATACACATTGAAATTTTTATCGACAAGCTTGGCACTTACTATTTGGTCTTTGATATAAACATAGCTAGCGTTTACACCATCAACCTTTAGCCTCAGCGGTGCTTTGCCTAGCTGAATAGCAAACTGGTATTTTTCGCTACCAGTTGTGTCCAGCTGAGCAGGGGGAATGGCATCGATAGCGGCTGAGAGTTTATCTATAGCCTTTTGGTCATTACTTTCGATTAACCTAATTAGCTCGTCAACTTGAGCAGCCTGCCCATTCATAGACATATACTGTAGAAATTTCACTAGAGATGTATTGTCGCCAGATTCCTGAATAGGACCTAGTAATCCATATAATATGACATCATTTGGTTTCATCGTAACAACATGACCGTTAGTTGAGACGTAGCCCTTGTCAGATATAATTGATCCGCTACCTATAGCTGCATTACAGGCTTCGTCTAATGTCGTAAAGGGCTGTCCATTGGTTAGTTTCAGTGTCACCTTTGCACAATACGCCATACCTATTCTGACAGTTGCTGGTTGGTTTTTTGCTACAACCTTTAGCGCTGTGTCTGATTTTAATTTATATGGTGTATTTAGAGCGGTGTCGCTGACTTTTTTTGAAACCTTACCCCCACTGGCAGAGTTACTTGAACCATACTTTGCGGATTGCTGATTTGTACCATAGCTGACATTTGTGATGATACCTCTGAGGGATGCGACAAACTCTTGGTCTCTATCGTTGGCAGTCGTTAATGTAATCGCAAAAGGTTTGCCGTCTTTGACCAAGTAATAGGCCTCGGTGGTAGACGTGGTTTTAATTAGCTTGGTGTTTACAATCTTGTAAATAACCTTTCTATATGTAATACCGTTGACCTTTGTATCGCCTTTACTAATAACATCAACAGATTGGATATCACCACCAGTTTTTGGTGCATAATGCTTTTCAACCAAATCAAGTTCTGAAAACTGCGTGCCGTATTGAGAACGACGTTTTTCAAAGAAATCTTTTAATATACTGGTAGATATATTTAGCTCTGCGCTGGAATAGTTTTTTGTTTTAATATTATCTTTTGATTTTAGACGAGCATCATATAGGTTTACTATGGCGTAATCTCGCTTTTCGAAAACATCATTTTTGTCATAAGTTTTAAAACTATTGTCTTTTCCAATAACATATCCAACTGAGGTAAATTGCTTTTTATTATAACCAACGTTAAAACCTAGCGACGAATTTATAGAGACATTTTCTACTGTACTAGAACCCGAACTATTTTGTAGTGTTTTTTCAATCGCGGTCTTTGGTGTAGCAGCATACGCAACTTTTTTATATTGCTCAAATACAGCAATTAAAAGCATATGGGCAACTATAAAAACAGCTATATGAAGCGCAATGACGGTATTTAGTTTGCGTTTATGTCTAGTGTGATTATTATGTGACATATAAATGAAAAATAGTTGTTAAAAGTTTAGTTACCGCCGAATACTTTTTTGGCATCAATTTTAGCGCTGAGGCTGTCAGTACCACCAACTGTCTTGCTTTGATTTTCAACTGATTCGATAACAACTTCGGTATTATCCAGCAGCTGCTTGGCTTCCTCTAGAGCATCTTTGTACTCTTGATATGCCTTTTCAAAATCTTTTATATCATTGTACTGACCTTTTTTGGCAAAAAGAGCTTTTGGTTTGCCGCTATCGTATACCAAAACTACAGAAATATCTTCACCGCCTACTGTGTATGTTGAAACTATGTATTTTGGATCGGTATCGCCATAGTAATCAGCCGATATGCGTGATGGTTTGCCGTCGGGTATATCAAAATCTTGTTTGCTTTCTGTCAGGAATCTCTTGTATTCATCTTCCTTTACTGTCTCGGGGTTGACGCTTGACGGCTCAATGGCGTGCATTCTATCTGCCAAGCCTTTTTCCCTGTCGATTATTTCAGTTAATTCCGTATCATATAACTCCGCGATTTGGTCATAATCTTCATCTCTCAATGCTTCAATATATGCAGTTGAAACCTTGTTTTCCTCTGGATATTGCATGGATTTATACACGGTATATCCAACAGCAGCTAGGATAAGGATTAGTACAAAAGCAACAATACCAATTATTATTTTTTTGACTGGACTGCCGCCTGTACTCGGATTGTAGGGAGCGGGCTGCGTACCTATTGGTTGCGGTGGAGTTTGTAGCGTAGGAGTCTGCTGGATTGGTGTTGTTGTAACAGGTATAGGTGGTGTGGCGTTAAAACTGGTGGGTGTCGGCTGCTGTGGATTTACTTGGTTGCCTTGTGATGGCTGTGGATTAGTATCCGCGGAATCGATACCTGAGTTGTTGTTGTCTGGGTTCATGACCTCTTCTATCCCCTCCTGATAACAGGTTATACTACTATGTAATTTATACCTGTTCATTATTACATATAAATAAGCTTAAACGAAATATATTTAGTAAGCCTGTTGGTCAACAAAAATTATTGTGTATGATTGCTAGTAATTTTAAGCTTTTCTTATAGAATAGAAACTAGTACATATCTACTATAAAGACAGTAACTTTTAAGCAAAGGGGAAGTATGGCCAAAAAATCAAATTTGAATACAAAATGGACAATTATTGGTGTTGTCGGAGTAATTATTTTGTTGTTTATCGCTACAATTGCCGGATTATACAATGGGCTTGTGAGTGGTCGAGAAAATGTCAACACAAAGCTAGCTAATGTTCAAAGTCAGTACCAGCGTCGCGCTGATTTAATACCAAACCTGGTGAGTACTGTGAAAGGTGCAGCAGATTTTGAGCAAAGCACATTGGAAAATGTCACCAATACTCGCGCCAAAGCAACTCAGATTACGATTGACCCGTCAAATGCAACTCCTGAACAGCTACAACGATACCAGGAAGCACAGGGTGAGCTGAGCCAAGCATTGAGTAGGCTTTTAGCAGTTACCGAGAATTATCCTGAATTGACAGCAACACAAAACTTTAAAGACCTACAAGTACAGCTCGAGGGTACAGAAAATCGCATTGCTGTAGCACGTAATGATTTCAACGAAGCAGCACGGACATATAACACGACAACACAGAGTTTTCCTACAAACATTACAGCAGGTGTGTTTGGGTTCAAAACATTCACGTATTTCCAAGCAGACGCTGGATCCGACAAAGCGCCATCTGTAGACTTTAACTAGCAAAGTTTATTATGAAACGTTGGCTTTTTGGTTTAATTATTTTACTAGGTACAGTTCTTTTTGTTGGACAAAATACTGTATTAGCGATTGGTGTCCCCCCTGCGCCATCACTGGAAAGCCCGATTGTCGACCAAACCAATACGCTGACAGCAGAGCAAATAAAAAAACTGGCTAGTCAAATACAACAAAGTCGTAAGAAAAAGGATTATCAACTAGGAATACTGGTTATACCTAGTCTTGATGGCAGAGATATCGAAGGATATTCGATAGATGTTGCTCGTACCTGGGGAATTGGTGAAAAAGAAAAAAATAATGGAGTTCTGTTACTTGTTGCAAAAGATGATAGAAAGATGCGTATTGAGGTAGGAACAGGCCTAGAGGGTGACCTAACAGACCTAGAAAGCGGCCGTATTATCAGTGGCGTCATGAGGCCTTATTTCCAGAAAAATGATTACTATGGTGGAATACAAAAAGGCGTTGAAAGTATTGCTGCTGCTGTAGAAGGTGTGCCCGACCCAAACTCGTCATCAACAATAGAAGATGACGGCGAGTCTGGTATCTCTGATGTAGTAGGGTTCGTTATATTTTTCTTTCTGTTTATTGTGCCTAGTTGGATAACATCTGTGTTGGCACGCAGTAAGAGCTGGTGGGCCGGGGGCCTCATGGGAGGTATCGTTGGGCTCGTCATCGCTTTTGTTGGCGTTTGGGCTGTATGGACCTGGTTTTGGGTTGTTGGCCTTACCTTGCTTGGTTTAGGATTCGATTGGGTTGTTTCCAATAATTACAAGCAGCGTCGCAAATCAGGCAAAAAACCATCATGGTGGGCCGGTGGTACAACGTTTGGTGGTGGGTCATCATCGGGTGGCGGTTTCGGTGGTGGTGGTTTTGGAGGAGGTGGTGCCAGCGGAAGTTGGTAAATTGTATTAAAAAAACCGAACGTAATGTTCGATTTTTTTAATGGTGGGTTGTGAGGGACTCGAACCCCCGACCCCCTCGGTGTAAACGAGGTGCTCTAGCCAACTGAGCTAACAACCCGCAACCTTGGTGCGCGAGAGAGGACTTGAACCTCCACGCCCGAAGGCACTAGTTCCTAAGACTAGCGCGTCTACCAATTCCGCCACTCGCGCAAAAATTGAGGCTTAGTCAATTTTACCCTATCAATTCGTTTGTTACAACCTCGGTAGATTGTCTGCGAATTTGCCTGGCTCAAAATCTTCGTTGAGCTTTGCAATGTCTTTTTCACTTGCAAGCTTGACGCCCGGATTGAAAATACCGTGAATATCAAAGACGCTTTTTACTTTCGCAAACAGCTCTAGTTCATTTTCTGTAAACTGCAGAGAGTTTTGACTGGCACGTAATCTGCCCTCTGCGTACTCGCCTGCTATACCACCATCGTGCTTGATAACTAGTTCATAATAGTCTTCGATTAGCTTGGTGACTTTGTTGCGGTCTGTTAGGTTTTGCATATCCAATAGTGCATGAGCATTCACAACCCCGGTACCCAAGTGTGCTGAAAAGAGTAGTTTTGTTCGATGTTTCTTTGCCAATTCATGAGCAGCTTCAATAAAATGTACTACTTCGCTGATTGGCAGCAAGGCGTCTTCGACTATTGACACCGGTGATTTATGGTCATCGCCTTCTTGGCTAATAGCTGATTGGATTCTGCTGTATGTTTGCCATATTTCACCTGCCGAGTCAGTATCTCCATCACTGATAGCAGTTTGATGGCCAAGTTTTTCTATTGCTTTAGCTAATTTGCTGGCTTTGCCTTTTGCTTTACGACCAATGTCACTGAGTTCGATAAAAATTAATCCTTTTGGTTTGAAATCGGGATCATCATCAGGCAAGATGTCTTTCAAATCAGCTGCTATTTGCTCGACACTTGGACCATCTACATACTCGACTTTGTCTGGTGAGTATTTTTGTATAGAGCTAATGAGCTGATCTATATTGTCTAATGTTGACAAGGTAACAGCTATGACTTCTTTTTGTGGATGATACACACCAAGCTTTAGTATTGCTTCTGTCACGATACCTAGGGTACCTTGTGAACCTGCAATCAATGGAGTCAAATCAAAATTACCTCGACGGTCTTTTACTTTGGCTATTGCATAGCCTGCTGTGGTATTTTTTTCTGCCAAACCTGCAATAATTGCTTCGTTGTCTTCTATTAGGGCGTCCAGCTTACGGTAAATTTCGCCTTCCGAACTACTAAGGCCCTTCTTCTTGCTGAGCTGACGTTTGCTCAAACGGCCAGTCTGCAAAGTGTCTCCGTTGCTCAAAACTATTTCTATCTGATCTACCCATTCAGATGTATCGCCAAATTTTACTGCTTTTTCACCATAACTATTATTTGCTATAGCACCACCAATAGTACTGGCTGGATTAGACACATCAACTGGCCATTCTAGTCCATGGGTTCGCATAGTTTGTTGCAGCGAAGCAACAGTTACACCAGGTTGAACCCGAGCTAATTTCTGCTTTGTGTCAACTTCAAAAATCGTGTCAAAGTGAGTCGGCAATGAGATAATAGCGCCTGAACCAATCGCCGCACCAACGCGACTAGCGCCGCTACCACGAGTCGTCAAAGGAAACACATGTCCTTTTTGAGCTAATTGCCACGCAAAGTGAGCAATCTTGCGAACATCACTAGTGTCATATGGATATACCGCTAGTATTGGAGTAATCTTTAACACGCTGCCATCTGTGGCCAAGGCGTTGCGTATGTTCTTACTACTCAATACCTCTCCACGCAGGTGGGTAGCAAGGTAGCTCGCAATTTTACTCATAGATTTCCCTCTCTATCATTTGGTTATTATCATACCACAAGCAAGATTGACCAGCCAAGCTATTGTGGCATTTTCTAACTACGGCGTATTGTATGTTGCATCTGGCTCGGATGACCAGTCGGTGACGTGATAATACCTATCGGTTGCGTTCACTAGTGAGTCGGTTGAATTCAGTGATTGTGTACCGTCTGTCGTTGTGTACTTTAAACTAGAACGATACAAGGCAACTGCAGGAACATCTTCGACCCAACGTTTTGCAAAGTTTGCATATTTTGCATCACGCAGCGTTATATTTGACCGTCCACGCGCTGTGAGCAGTGCATCATCAGCTGATGATGAGACATAGTTAGAAAAGTTCAATCCAGAGCTTGAGGCTTGGGAGGAGTGCCAAAATGCATAACCATCTGGGTCACCGCCTTGTGAAAGTTCATAGACCAATATGTCATACGCTCTTGGTCGCAAAATAACTTGTTGTATCTGCTCGGGGTCTATGAGTTGAATTTGGACCTTTATGCCTAATTTTTGCCACTGCTCATTGAGCAATTTTGTAATCCTTTTGTAATTAACTGTATCGACAGCAACCAACCGTAGCTCTAGCGGTTGACCATCTTTGTGACGAACTCCATCACTACCTTTTATCCATCCGCCTTGGTCTAATAGTTGGTTAGCGACTGTGAAATCATACTTTTGCTGAAACACTAGATTTGCTGTTTGTGTTTGGTTGTTGATGATTGGACCTTCTAGAGGCTTTTTATCACCCAACTGTGCTCGCAATTTTTGTCTATCCAGACCTTGCGTCAATGCTTTTCTGATATTTTTATCTTTTAAGATAGTGTTGTCTGTACGATACAGCGCAAATACTCCATTGTTAATTGTGACATCAGCAACTTTGAGGCCACGAGCTACCACACCAACACCACTAGCTGCGTTGACTTCGTGATATTGGATACCTTTGACTAATTCATCTCTAGTCCCATATACATACAGTGAAAATCGAGATAATTTAGCAGGGCCAGTATAGTAGTTGTCATATCGTGTTAATTGCAAAGCACTCTTTTCTTTGTTGACATCAATTGTTTGCAAATCTACAAATTTGAATGGACCACTGCCTATCGGATGTTTACCAAATTCATTCTCTTGTAATTCTTCGGGCGCAACTTTACCTAAAATATGTTCTGGCAAAATTGGAAAAGTCAGCGCAGATGCAAATGGTGCATAGCTAGTTGGTAGCGTGAATACTACTTGCTGAGGGCCGTTTGCAGACACCTGAATATTTTGCCAACTCGATGACTGCCTAGACCCTGTGAGGGAATTTTGCATTGCTTGTACTGTGTAGACAACGTCCTTTGAGGTTAGTTGTTTTCCATCATGCCATTGAACATCGGGCTTTAGGTTGACTGTATAAGTTCTACCGTCTGGACTTACTTCGTAATTTTGGGCTACATCACTCTGTAGTTTACCGTCTGTATCGTACGCTAGTAGGCTAGAAAACATCAGTTTGCTTGCAGAAATTTCAGCATCGGTACTAGCAAAAAGTGGGTTGAGGTTGTTAATTGGGCCTAGTACGCCCTCGGCATATGCTTTATTTTCAGAAGGTTGCGCTACGCTCACATAGTTTTGGTTAAATATTATCTGCGCGGCGTTGAGACCAATTAATACTATCAGTAGCGTTAACCAGCCTATTAAATGTCGACGAATATGCTGTAGATTCTCTAGACGACCTAGCAAGAATTTTCTAGCATGTCTAGCGGTTGCTACCTCAACTTTTTTAGACTGTTGATCGACTGATTTCAGATTTATCTTCTTGAGCCTATGCCAAGATCTGGTTTTTTTAGGTTCCATATTTGTTATGCGATTAGTAGTCCAGATAGTAGTGAACCGACAAAGATAACCGCCAAAATTATAGTTGCCTCGTACAGGCTTTTGTCAGTACCACGACGTGTCGTATACAGCTCACCAGAACTACCAAATCCCGCCCCCAATGAAGCACCTCGTTGTTGCAACAAGATACAAAGCGTCATCAAAACTGCTGACACTACCATCGTTAGTTGTAAAATCGCATCAATACTCATAACTTATAGACAATTATATCACGCATTAGGGCGTAATGACTTAGTTTGATGTATATCCAAAAGCTCTGAAACAACATAGTTTATGATACTCAAAACAATGCCTGCCAAGATTGCCTGCCAAAAGCTCATATTGAGTGACGGTACCAGTAAAAGTGCTATCCAAACCATCAAACCGTTAACAACTAGCATAAATAGCCCAAGTGTCAGCACAACAGCAGGCAGACTAAGTATCGTTACAATGGGTTTCAGAAAGGAGTTGACGACAGAAAACGCCAAACCTGCACCGATATATGTCCAAATTGTTGGCTGCATGCCTGGCTCGATACCACCTAGCAAGCGGACTGCAAGCCATATACCGAAACTCGTAGCACACCAACGAATGGCAAATAGTAGTAGTTGTTTTCTCATTTAAATCAGTATATCAAATCTTTTAGTGGTTTATTTGATTAGTTTGGCTTTTTTATCACCGATTACCGATGCAATCTCTTGCACACTGGCGGCTTGGACTCCACGCAAGCTACCAAATTTTTTGATTAGTTTGGTGCGAGTTTTTGGACCAATACCTGGTATTTCTTCTAGCATGTTTGCTGTTTGTTTTTGACGCTTGAGGTGTGTGTGGTAGCTCACAGCAAAACGGTGTGACTCGTCACGCAGACGCTGCAGTAGCTTGACTATATGAGAGTTTTTATCTAGTAAAATCAATGTAAAATCATCACTTTCCTGTGAAATTGGCGAACCTGTCGCAATCTGGATATTTGAACGAGTTTTGTGAATGACTATTTCTTCTTCTCTCTTGGCTAGACCAATTGTAGGTATCTTGAGGTCTTTTTCTTCTAATATCTTTAGTGCTGCATCGAGCTGCCCTTTACCGCCATCAATTACTAACAAATCTGGCAATTGCCAATCATGACGTCCGGAAAATCGGCGACCCAGCGCTTCGTTCATATGTGCAAAATCATTGTTACCAGGAATGTGCAGTTTGAATTTTCGATACTCGGCTTTGTCCGCCAATCCATTGGTTGCCACAACCATACTGGCGACATTGTTTGTACCGCTCATATGTGAAATATCATAGCCTTCGATACGTTTTGGTAAGTCTGATAACCCTAATAAGTCACGCAAACCTACCAAAGCCTGATCTTTGCTCATATCCAAGAACTCGTCTCGTCCAAAGACAATTTGCCTCTGCAACTCACCTAGATTGCGTATACTGTTTCGTAGTTTTGCCGCAGTTTCAAAATCATTTTTTGCAGCTGCCGTTTTCATTTCTGTTTCTAGCTCACGTATGAGTTTCTTGCGCTCACCACTCAGATATCTCGTTAGTTTGCGTAAATTTTTGCGATAATCTTGCAATGAGCCATCGGCTTCGAGTCCTGGCGTCAGACCTAGGTGATAATTTAAATCAGCCTTTTTGGGTAGTTTTGACAAGGTATAGTACGGAAACACTTTACGCAACAGTCGCAAAGCTTTTTTCACTGCCCAGCCGTTATAGTATGGGCCGTAATATTCAGCATCGTCATCACTCGGCTGACGTGTTGTCGTGACCGACGGTACATCATCTTTCATATTGATGCGCACAAAAATCTGGCTCTTGTCATCGCGTAGTAATACGTTATAACGCGGTTTATAGCGTTTGATCATTTCAGACTCTAGAAATAATGCATCGATTTCACTCTCAGTTTCCGTCCATTCAGTCATTGCGATTTCCGCAACGAGCGCTTGAGTCTTTACATCTTTATCTTTCACATTCTGAAAATACTGCCGTACACGATTTTTTAGTACCGCTGCTTTACCAACATAAATAATCTCGCCCTTTGCGGATTTATGAAAATACACACCAGCAGAGCGCGGCAAGGTCTTTAATTTTTCGGACAATTTTTTATTCACTATACAATCATTATAATATGAAGGAGTTATATGCGCATAAAAATAGGGCATCAGTAAATACTACCGAGCCCATAAAGACTATTAAAAGTTAATGCATCTAACCACTTCGCACCATCATAGTGCGAAGTGGTTAGATTGCCCGCTTCTAAGCGTTGACGATGTAAACGCCTCCCCTACCAACGGGCGTGACGCTCGCAGCCCTTGGTTCCTTTTTTCCTCTGCTGTAGCGCCAGGAGTGGGGGTAAATCCTCCGCGAATTGGAACGCGGACCCGGGGAGGGTCTCCGTGATTGCACTTCAACGTGCTTCGAACGTCCTGTTCGAGGGTCATGTACTCCAATCGTGTCCATTTTTAGACGACGGTCGCCACGTGGACCACGATTGCGAGCCTTGGCCCGCTGAGTGCGCTTCCTTGCTCTGGCTTGGTTTCGTTCTTCCAAAGCAGTCATACTTCCCCTTTAGGAAATGTTGGGTTTGACAGGGACTTAAAAGCCTAATAGGCCTTCATAAATACTTATAATACTACTATTCCTATAAAATGCAATACCTAGATAAGCTCTAGCAGTTTTTTAGATGTGTTCCAATTGCGAATTGTCATTTTTTTATATGAATCTCTACTAGCTAGCTTGCCAGAGGTTGTTTTACCAAATGACGTAAATAACAATGCTTGATAAATCACTCCATCACCCGTCTGGACGACTTCGATATCCGGCTTTAACTCACCGATATCAGTCATTATTTCATCGATATCATATGGTGGTATGAGAAATAGTGAGTTATATTTCCAACCCTCCGCCTCGCCCCACCCTTTTGGCACATTTTCAATCATCTTTCTGTATTTGTACTCATCAATAACGACGACATCGACATGAAAATGAAATGTTTTCTCTATTTCTAACTCAATTTCTTTTGCCAATATTTGCGAGTCCATTTTGACAGTCGCAAATATAACATTTCCACTATTTATATATGTTCTGACATCTTCGAGCCCCAGTCTTTCAAAACCAAGTTTGAGGTCAGACATCTTGACCTTTGAGTTTCCGCCAACATTTATGCCACGTAGTAGTGCGATATATCTCACGCAGTTGCACCAATTTTGGCTTTTTGTCGACAATTTTCCGTATGAAATAATCTAGACTGGTCGGTTTTGCAGGTTTCGCATATCAACACTAAATCGTTACAAGCAACCCACTCGCAATTCTCATAGTTACTGGTTTTTTCTTTGCAATGTATACACTCGCCAATTATCTTGGCATTGTCACTAAATTCTACGGTCATTCGCTCGTCGAAAACTCTTAGGCTTCCTTCCCACAATCCATCATCTTTGTAGGCCTCGCCGTATTTCACTATGCCGCCATCGATTTGATATACTTCGTTAAATCCGCGGTTCTTCATGAGGCTCGATAACACTTCACAACGAATACCACCTGTACAATAAGTTACGACTGGCTTGTCTTTGATATCGTCGTATTTGCCGCTCTCTAGCTCGCTGATAAAATCGTGTGTTGTATTAGTTTCAGGAATCACAGCATTTTTGAATTTACCGATTGCTGCTTCGTGAGCATTACGTCCGTCAAAAAATACGACATCAGCTCCTCGCTCCTCAACTAATTTGTGTAAGGCTTTTGGCTTCAAATGCTTGCCGCCGCCGACAACTCCGCTCTCATCAACTATTAGTTCGTCACCAGCATTAAAGGCAACTAGTTCATCGCGAACTTTTACGCTCATCCGTGGAAAATCTTCGCGCGTTCCTTCGCTCCATTTAAATACTGTTTTTTTGAAACCTTCGAACTGTTTGGTTATTTTGATATATTTTTTCAAATCACTCATTGCACCGCCAACTGTACCGTTAATACCGTGTGGTGAAATTAATATTCGTCCACGCAAATTTAGACTGTCGGTCAATGTTTTTTGCCACAACATCACAGCTGCTGGGTCCTTAATCGGCGTGAATTTGTAATAAAGTAGAATCTTTTGCATCAACAGAGATTATACCAGAGGTAAATCATGTGATACAATGATACGTAATTATTTACATTAAAGGAAAGGCTAGGTCGAATCATGTACACACGAAAAAATACACAGGTCCAAAGTCTTTTCTTTGAATCTTAAACCTTAAAAAATTCTAAAACAAAATTTAATATCACCATAAGGAGTGTTTTGCTATATGCTTAACAAAGTTATCTCGTTTCATGTGCGCGAAGCAATGAAACACAAGAAACTCGCATTTACGAGTTTGTTCTTTGCGCCGACTACATTATTACTAGAGAGATATGTATCTCCTTTGTTTATTGCGCATGTCCTCAATCAAATACAGACCGGCACAGTTACCCTAGAAAGCTCTGTCGCACTGATAGCAGGTTACTTTGCCATACAAATTTATAGTCAGGTTATTGGTTATCGGATTAATTTATATGCAATGTGGACTGTACAAACATTAGGTTCGAACGATTTATATAAGCTTTCGTATGATAAGTTATCACAAAAATCGATGGCATTTTATAGTGACAATTTTACTGGCTCGCTAGTATCAAAAGTTAGCAGGTTCTCGTTTGCATTTAGTAACTTTTGGGGAATGGTGTCGTTCAATTTATTATTTGTTGCAACAAGTATCATCGCAACCCTTGTTGGAATTGCGTTTTTGGTGTGGCAGTATGCAATTGCGCTCGCCATTCTGACTGTGGTATTTATCGTAGCTGTTTATTTCGGCACACGTTTTCTCAGGCCATTTTTCAAGAAAAGATCTGAAGCCTACACGGAACTTTCTGGCAAAGTATCTGATGCCTTAACGAATATTATGGCAATAAAAGCGGATGCAAATGTTGATTATGAGCGACAGCGACTCAACCAATCCCTCGATACCGTATATGGTCGAGAAATGACTGTTCGTAATAATTTTGTCAAAATATCTTCGTTGTATGCAGGAATCATATCCTTAATGAGAGCGGGCGCCCTGATAGCTTCTATATGGGCTATTCAGTCTGGCTTGGCAAATGCCGGAGTTGTCTATATTTGTTTAACATATACATTCAACTTGATTGAAGAAATATGGAACGTAGTAAATATTCAGCGAACCTATTATGAGATTGTCGGTGATTCAGAAGAAATGGTTGAGTTACTTAAAGAGGAGCCATCAGTCAAAAACCTCAGTAACAAGCATCTCGTTATATCGAAATCAACACTAGAATTTGATGATGTATCGTTTACTCACGAGAGCAGTAAAGAGAAAGATAATGTTAAGGAATTGTTTTCACATTTTTCTCTAAAAATACCTGCAAAGCAAAAACTTGGCTTGGTTGGTGTCAGTGGTAGTGGTAAATCAACCCTCATAAAATTAATTCTTCGTTTTATTGATGTTGATGATGGGAAGATTTTAATTGACGGCAAAAACATAGCAGATTTTACCCAAGATAGCTTACGCGAAAATATATCGTATGTGCCGCAAGAACCAATATTATTTCACCGCAGTCTGCGGGAAAATATATCGTATTCTAGGCCTGATGCTGCTATAGAGGAAATCACTGAAGCAGCTAAAAAAGCATATGCCATGGAGTTCATAGATGAGCTACCAGATGGTCTAGAGACAATTGTTGGTGAGCGTGGTGTAAAACTTTCTGGCGGACAAAGACAGCGCATTGCAATTGCAAGGGCAATATTAAAAGACGCACCAATCCTGATTTTAGACGAGGCAACAAGTGCGCTTGATAGTGAGAGTGAAGCCTTGATACAAAAAGCCCTCAAGCGATTAATGGAAGGTAGAACGACGATTGTTATCGCTCATAGGCTCAGTACTATAGCGCAGCTTGACCGCATAATTGTTCTAGAAAAAGGCAATGTTATAGAAGACGGCACCCATAGTCAATTGCTAGATAACAAAGAAACATATGCACGGCTTTGGTCACATCAAAGTGGAGGATTTTTAGAAGAATGAAAATTTTTACTAGAACAGATTCACATATAATTAATAAAACAATTGATGTGTATCGTCAGGAACTAAAGGGTGAAAAAAAGCCTTTTATTGTAGCGAGTGTTTTTATCCCAATGCAACACTTTTTGTATATCGTGCTGGTACCTCTTTTAATTAGTTTTTTCATCCAGTCATTGATAACAGACCCAACAAATATTACTACACCATTGTTGTACATCATGGGTATGGTTTTGGTGTCTATACTCGCTATCTTTTCAGGTCACTTTGGCTTCATAGCGCTTTTTAAT
>JAUSMW010000033.1 GCA_030645815.1 Candidatus Saccharimonadota bacterium | reverse complement strand
GATTACTCAAGACTATAAAGTAATTGATCACCTGTATAGTACAGGCCAGGCACAAGGACTATTACGAAATAGAGAGCATCATCTCCAACGAATAGCCCAACTTCAGAAAATGGGTGGTAATCAAAGAGCTATCCAAGAATTGAGACTGGAAATTGCATCTATAGATCAGTTATTAGCAGCAAATAATCTAAATCAAGCATTTTTGGAACATCAGGAAGCAGAAAAGAAATGGATCAACTCGGCTATTATGCGTACAACGCTATTAGATGATACCGATAGGATATATCAAGCACTGGCAGAGCTCGATGTAGATCTTGCGCACTATAGCCAAATGTGCTCAGACTGGCGACCATATTTTTTTGGAAATAAGAGTACTTTTCCTATCACAGATGAAAAAAGTAATATGGCTCAACTACGAAAAGCAGTAGAAGATAAGATGCATCTCATAATAACATCTGGGCATTCCTCAATTGCTGATCAAATTGCCGCTATAAGCTCTTCTCGAGATGTTGGAAGATTTTTCAGTACGTACATAATTCTAAATGGAGGATCATCAACAAAGGCTCTCATACGTGCAGGCCTTTATGAAGAATATAACCATAAAAATAATAATGCGAGAGAGCGCGAAAGAACTAGATATTAATTTGCCATTCAAAAGTGATCATTAATTTTAAATCTTCCGGCAAAACTACAAGGCCACAGCGCAATACTTCCTTCTTACTATAACCAAATCCTTTTAGCATTCAAAACATATTTTTAGAGTCTTAAATCAATCACATGGATTTAAGAAAGTGATTCTTGCCAGGTGTTGCTTTAGGTGCTCAATAAAGTTCATCTCATTAATCATAACGCACGGTTCTGTTTGTAACGTTCAATGTAGGCATTTTGCTGAGATTTACCTGGTTGAATGAATTCCAGCTGTATTCCATTCTTTGCCGCCCAAACAGCTATTGTGCCACTGATGTATTCAGGACCATTGTCACAGCGAATCCGATTAGGCTTGCCGCGCCATTCGATCAGGTGGTTCAGCGTACGTATGACCCGTTCTGTTGGTATGGAAAAATCCACTTCAATACTCAACCCTTGCACGATTGCAATCATCCAATATATTCAATAGTCGAAAGCTGCGATCGTCTTCCAGTTGATCATGCATAAAATCCATTGACCAGGTTTCGTTGATGTTGACGGTGCCGCTAATGTCACCGGTTTGTCACGTTTAACTTTTAATAAGATACTGTTTTATTGAGTTAAAGAAATTAACGGTGGATATTAACCACATCAACTTGGTAATGGCATGATTTGTGCATAATAAATAA
>JAUSMW010000027.1 GCA_030645815.1 Candidatus Saccharimonadota bacterium | reverse complement strand
GTCACTGCTACATCGGCGATGCAGGTCAAACAGACGGTGTCAATTGCCCCGGTAACCGCTCAGTCCCAGATGTTTATCACCGGAAACTCTTCGTTAAATATTGTTAAACAATATTTAACCGATTTGGTGTCCCAATCTACCAAGATTCCCGCAGCTCAAATTGATACAGCAACCGCGCTGGAAAGCTACGGTATTGATTCTGTCATGATCATGGCAATGAATGAGAAATTGGAGGGCGTATTCGGACAAAGCGTACCGAGAACACTTTTCTTTGAGTATCAGGATATTGATAGCCTGGTGGATTATTTTGTTGAGAACCACGCGGAAGATATTCGCAAATTGGCACCCGAAGAGCAGGAGATTGCGGTTATCGCGAGCGAACAACCTGTGTTTGCACCAAGTCAAGATTCCCTGTTGGATGTTGTGAGAGTCTATTTAAGCGCTTTGTTCTCCCGCTTTACCAAAATCGAACAAAGCCAGATCGATTACGATACACCCATTGAAAACTATGGTATCGATTCGGTCATGATCATGGGAATGAACGAAGATCTGGAAAATACTTTCGGACAAGATATTCCCAAGACCCTGTTCTTCGAGTACCAAACAATAAATGAGTTAGCTGAATTTCTGTTGGAAAACCATTCCGCAGAAGTGCAAGCATTAGTGTATTCAACAGGCACAACTGTGGTAACCACTACAACTACTTCTACTGCGATTGCTATCAATGAAACCCAGGTAGAAGTAACAGCAATAAATGCAAAGTCACGCTTTGCAAATTCGTCGACGGAAATTTCATATGCCCAAAATCAATTTGCGCATCCTGAACACAAAGTCAATGAACCCACTCTGGACTATCTCAGTAATGTACTTCACTCCGATCAGGAGGCTGTTAAAGATAATCACCTCAAACTATCAGCTACCGAACAGTTAAAAAGGACGATTAGCGCATTAAGTGACTCAGAAGTAGAGCATTTGTTGCGTGAAATGTTGGAATCCGACGAATTGGAAGCGGAGTTCTGATATGAGCCAGAATGAAAAAAACAAACGTGAATTACTGACCAAGTTGTTGCAGAAAAAATTGAGTGCAAAAGCGGGCGAAAAATCAGTAAAAAAATACCCGGACGATATTATTGCCATTGTGGGTGTGAGTGGCCGCTATCCTATGGCTGACAATATTGATATGTTTTGGGAAAACCTTCTTGCAGGGCGTGATTGCGTAACTGAAATCCCGGAGACACGCTGGAACT
>JAUSMW010000026.1 GCA_030645815.1 Candidatus Saccharimonadota bacterium | reverse complement strand
GCAGTCGCGTTAGTCTTGGCTTTGGCAGTATTTGCACGTGCTGTGATACCAGTGTAGGCCACGATTACCAATGCTGCCAAGATACCGATGATTACAATCACGATCAAGAGCTCGACGATTGTGAAACCTTGTGTTTTGCCTAGAGGTAACTTATCTATAGATTTATAATGATAATTTATACTTTGCATCTTTGCCTTCTTATAGACAAATGAATGGGAATTCGCGTTTCTCGAACATCCCATTCATTATCTAGATTATGTTTCTATCTACGTTAGTGGGTATGTACAGCTAGTTTGAGAACCACCAGTTACAGTAGAGTCAACAAGACCAGTACTGGAGTCATAGAAGGTTATCTGGTAGCCTGCGCCAGTAGAAGTCGTACAGACCTTGTAACCAACTGTAGTTGTAGCGTTTCCAGTTCCTGGATCAACCCTACCGACAGTCACCCCTGAAGGTAAAGTTGCACTACCACCCATAGCGGTTACTGCGGCTGCAGTTAATGGGTAAGTACCATTACCAGCACCACTACCAGCACTGCTGTCAGCAGCCCAAGCTTCTAACTTCTTTTGTATAGCAGTCGCGTTAGTCTTGGCTTTGGCAGTATTTGCACGTGCTGTGATACCAGTGTAGGCCACGATTACCAATGCTGCCAAGATACCGATGATCACAATGACGATCAAGAGTTCGACGATTGTGAAACCGCTTTCTTTGTTTTTCATAGTTTTAATATTGTTAAGAGTCATCTTTCGCCCCCTAATTAATTTGTTGTATGTACAAAGGATATACCAATTTAAGCATTAGTGCAATAGTTTTTTGTATGATTTACGGATTTAATCTAGAAGCCCTGATACTACTAGTGTAGCTAACAGCATCACCACCTGCTTGTAGAGTTGCTCCTATAGTGACTTTTGCACTTTTGCCTAGTGTTGGGTCATTGTTTGTGAGTGTATTGTTATTAATACCTGTGTAATAGTCGACACTAAAAGTATCTATCTTATCAGCGGTCACTAGCGCTAAATCTTCTGACGTACAGCCCGTTGAGCAGGTAGTTTGTTTTGCTAGTTTTGTACCACAAGTTTGTGGAGGCGTAGAGGCGTAGTTATATGTGAGAGTACGCCTGTATAGAACGTTATTTTTTACATAATATATGATAACGATAGGCACTATGTTATTTGCAGTCATATCAGTGGTGTTACTGCATGACGTATTAGTGTCTTTAAAAGCCGGAATCACCTTTGTACCGGTGGTATCACTAGGATTTACAATTTGGTTAAAGGTCTGCAGCCGCAGAACGGTTGTACCACTAGGCGGGCTGCTATAGTCACTAGGTGAGCTATCTGTAAAGCCAGATGGTAGAGAAGATAAAAAACCGGAACTACTAGTGCTGCTAATATACACATAACTATTGTTGATATCGCTCTCTATAACATCAAAAGCTTTTTCTTGCTGTTGCATTAGCATACTAGTGGCGTTTGGCCTGATAGTACTCGTTACTAGTGTGATTAAGATTGCGACAATACTAAGCGCTACTAATATCATAATAGGCGCAACTATAGCTACTTCTACTAACGTAAAACCTCGCTGATATTTAGTTGACATATGTCGCATAACTTATTTTTTTTCCATTACCGTATGTCACGACAGAAACAAGCTTGATAACATCATAAATTGCCGAACAGCCATAAGGATAAGAGGCTGTTACTACCTCTGTAACCGAACCCAAGTCTTGGTAATCACCATTCGGTGTAGAGGTGGGGTTTGAGCTGCCTAGTAGGTACGATATACCGCCTGGTTGCGCCGTAGTAGTAGTGCAACTCAATCCTGTGCTAGCCGCTGACGGATAACGACGCATATTAGAGTATGCCAAGCTACTAGCTTGTGCAACGTTTCGTGCATTTGCATTAACTGTGACAAGAATCACGAACATTTGATAAAAAACAGCAACAAACAATGCAGCTACAATTATTGTAGTTAGTAGTTCAACGACAGTAAAACCAGATTGTTTTTTACTCATAATGCTTATCTATATTTAGTATAAACCATCACTGCTACTTTTTTGGCTCTTGACCTTTATAATTGCGTTTTGGGCTTCAGAGAAATAGTAAATATTATATTTTACACAGTTATCAATCAGTCTAGGTGCTAACGCTTTTTGATTAACCGAGCCACCAACACCTGTAGTAACATTACCTGTTGCAAATTGACACAAGGTACCGGCGCTATCTAGTGGTTGATAGACATATACATCGTTACTTTTGCCCAAAGTAACACCACCAGCTGTCATAGTCGTATTATTGAGGTCAGTGTTGGACGTGGCGGGCACTAAACTCAGGTTTGGTGTTGTCGCGTTACTCATGATGTATGGGCTTTTCAACGCATCTAGTCTAAAACTTTGCATAACAGTATTAGTCTGAGAGTCTGAAGAGTTTAATAGACTTGTACTAGGATATCCCATGACGACAGAGGTAGTTATGGATGCGTCACCACTATCAACAACCTTGCCGTCAATATTTCCATCATCATATACATCCTGGAACATCAAACTAATAGCTGCGACATCGTCAGCCCTCTCTTTGTCGCGAGCAACAGCTTCGGTACGAAGCATCTGGACAGTCCCTAGGCCAGCCAAGATACCAATAATAGTAATAACAATTACCATTTCTACCACACTAAAACCCTTGTTTTTCATAAGCCAACCTCCTCTGGTTCTTGTTCGAGCACAATCCGAAATTTGTCACGCACTTCGCTAATGATATGGTCTCTTATTTTTATTAATCCTGCATATGTACCACTACCTAGGTTTGTTATCACCAAAGCATTATTTTCATAAACTTTGAAACCATCAATTTCCAAGCCTTTTATATCGGCATTTTCGACCAGCCAGCCTGCTGATATTTTGGCTAAATTATCACCCATTGGGAATATTTTTACATCCGGATATTCATTCCTCAGATTTTCGGCCTGCCAGTTTTCGATAATAGGGTTTTTGAAAAATGACCCAGTGTTCGGAATGATAGTAGGGTCAGGTAGTCTCGTAGCTCGTACAGCCGTTACCGCAGCTCGCAAATTGTATGGGCTATAGTCGGTGATTTGGTTTTTGTCTAAATAAGTCTGAAGACTACTATAAAAAGGCGGTTGCAAGATAGTTTTTTGCAATTGCAGCGAGATACTTGTGACTATGTAGCGACCCTTTTCAGGACCAGAATTAAATATACTTTTTCGATAAGTAAAGTTACAGTCGTTATTACTCAGGGTTACAAATTGTTTTGTTTTGAGGTCTAGTGCCTCAACTTCAATTAGTGTATCAGCAATCTCCTGTCCGTATGCGCCAATATTTTGAACAGGTGCAGCACCGGTACAACCAGGGATGGCAGACAAACATTCGATGCCGCTTAGTCCATTTTCTGTTGACCGTTGCACGACAGAATCCCAAGCCTCACCACTACCAACTTTTATTTTAGTAGCACCAGGGTCTTGGTCGTATATTTCAAAACCCAATATTCTATTTAGTATAACCAGACCTGCAAATCCACTATCACCGACAATAATATTACTGCCTTGCCCTAGTACTAACACAGGAGTTTCACCTGCCTGCTGAACCAAGCTCAAAAGCTCTTCGCGCGTGTTGGCTGTAGCCATATATCGAGCTGGCCCACCTATTTTCATGGTTACATAGTCTTTTAGGGGTATATTTTGTTGCATGATTTAGCGTAAGTATAATGACTTTCTTGTCTATTCACAAGTGGTCTAATCTGTTACAATGTGTACCTACCAACGAGCACCCGTAGCTCAGCTGGATAGAGCGTCGGCTTGCGGAGCCGAAGGCCATAGGTTCGAATCCTGTCGGGTGTACCAAATAAAATAACGATCCAAATGATCGTTATTTTATTTGGTAGATTCGCGTAGCGAATACTGACCGTAAGGTTCGAGCACAATTGCAGGGGAGTAGCGAAGCGTTAATCCTGATTTAGCCCGCTATCTTGTCGGCTGTCGCCTCCGTTTGCATACCGCTTATGCATACTGTATAATTTTCACCAAATGAAGCGCTTTTTATATGAAAAGAACTCAATGGCTGGTTTTACACTAGTCGAACTACTAATCGTTATTATCGTTATAGGTATTTTGGTAACAATTTCATATACCGGTGTGAACGCAGTGATTATTAATTCAAAAGAAAGCGAAATGCAAAAGGATTTGACTGTTGCTCGTCAAAAAATCGAGGACTATAAAACAAAAGAAGGCGTGTACCCTAAATACGAAGAACTACCAGCAGATATAGTACCTGCCAGCTATGACTCCAGTAACTTTAAATACGTATCTAGTTATGGCTGGTGTGGCTCTGGGCAATGTTATTGTCTAGAAATAACCAACCTAGTTGGCGTGTGGCCACTGACCACACAAATCAATTATCACATTAGTTCTATCAACAACGACCCATTACCTGGCGATTGTAATGGCTTTCAGCAAGAGGCATTAGGTAATGGTTTAGGTGGAACTACTGTAGTTGGAGATAGTCAGTACGGACACCTCGAGATAGAGGGTAAAACTCCACTCAAGGGTTCATTCTCTATGGACCAAACTAACAAACCATCCGGTTATGACGAAAACGCTATGGTTCGTGTCGCAGTATATTTGAACGGCACATCCACAGGGCAGAATCAGGAACTCACACAATACAAAAACTACGTATCTGGTGGCGGCACAGCTAGCTGGTACATAGGCGCAATGACGTATCCTTCCAACGGCTCTATGTCTATAGTAGTGAAGGTTGAATGGCAAGATCCAGTAAATGGCTGGTCAGAACTGATTTCCGCAACTTTGCCTACCTGTACGGCCACCTCGAGCACTGTCTGTAATTAACCTATAAATTACCTCTGAAATATGGTATCCTTGTTTATTGACGTGGGCCAGTAGCTCAGCTGGTTAGAGCACCTGCCTCTTAAGCAGGGTGTCGTGAGTTCAAGTCTCACCTGGCCCTCCAAATAAAATTTCTCAAAGACTCTAAAGAGTCTTTTTGTTATACTTGTGCTTAGAAGACAAACTATGCAAGACACAAACAAACAAAAATTACCCTTATCTCTGTGGCTCTACATCCCACTATGGGTATTGTTTGTCTATTTATATATACAGATACTATTTTTTACACCCTCGAATATGCAAAACTTTATATTAGGTATTTTGTATTTCATAGAGTTTGGGGTACACGAAGCCTCTCATCTAGTGTTTGCCTTTTTGCCTAGTATCCTAACCGCAGCAGCAGGCTCGATAGGAGAGGTGACCTTTACTGTCTTGATTGTTATAGCTGCCTTGAAAGGACGAGCGTACTTTGCCACTATATTTGGTTGTATCTGGGTTATGTTAGCGATGAATAGTGCTGGAATGTATATGGCCGATGCCCGGTCTCAACTGATACCACTAGTAGGATTTAGTAATCAGCCACAGCATGATTGGTATTATGTCTTCGGTAAGCTTGGCTGGTTGAATTCTGATGTGTTTATAGGTGGAGCCTTGCGTGGTCTCGGTGACATTATAGGTTTGATTGCACTAGGGTTTGGTCTGTGGCTCATCATCCAAAAAATTTTATTTACAAGCGAAGAACCAAATAAAATAAGCTCTATCTAAAGAGCTTATTTTATTAGCTAAAGCGGTACTATTTGCTTGCGCTATACTTTGAGTCGTCAAATGCTAATATAATGTAGCCTATTAGTGAGAATAGCCATAGACCGAATATTCCAAAGACGGAACTTTTTCCAAATCGTTTGGCGATTTCTAATGACACGAGGATATTTAGTATCAAGAGGATGATTCCTCCGATAAACGGTATAAAGGCTACTAACACCCACCAACCTGGTTTACCACCAATTTCAAACAATACCCAACTATTATAAATAGGCACAAACGCTGCCCACGCTGGCTTGTTAGCTTTTGTAAATACTCGCGACAAAATATAACTAAAAACTAGATATGCTACTATGGCGACTACCCAGTACATACCCATATCTCCTGTTGAACTATAGCTTTGCATGACTTTGTGAACCCTCCTACCTTAAAAACCCCTTATGCTTGTTATCTATAGTGATTATAGCACTTATACAGGTATTTCAAGTATAATCACCTATTAGATGAAATCATTAAATGGCGCAGAAATCGTATCGTATATAAAAGTTCGGCAGGCACAACAAGTTCGTGCTTTGCGACAGGCGGAAAAAATATATCCACGCTTGGCAATAATAATCACCACAAACGATCCGGTTATAGATACGTATGTCAGGCTAAAGCAAGCATATGGCGCAGATATTTTAGTTGATGTCGATGAGTGTCGCATTGATCAAGACAAGGTGATAGATAAAATAAAAGAATTGAACAATGACAAAACAGTCCACGGAATTATTGTCCAATTGCCACTAAATGACTCATCTCAAACTGATGAAATTGTACAAAATATCGAACCTAAAAAAGATGTCGATGGGTTAGCTGATGGATCACCATTTATTTCTGCGACACCTATGGCCATAGATTGGCTACTAGCCGGATATAACGTAGATATAAAAAACAAAAAAATAGTAATAGTAGGTAAGGGTAGATTGGTTGGCGGCCCGTTGTCAGACATGTGGACAAAAGCTGGTCACAATGTCACTGTAGTTGAAGAAGGGGATGACCTAGCTATTGGTCTCAGGGGCGCGGATATTATTGTTACAGCCACTGGCAAACCAGGATTAATAAAAAGCGAGATTATACCTATTGGCGCGGCGGTTGTTGATGCCGGAGTATCTAGCGAAGAAGGTGGAGTTCGTGGCGATGTCGATGAGTTGGTTTACGATAGAGATGATTTAACCATTACACCTAGGGTGGGTGGAGTCGGTCCGCTGACGATCGCGGCACTTTTTGATAACGTTATTCGCTCAGCGCGTCCTTGACCCTAGCGACAACTTGCCTAGGTGTGAAATCAGCTTTTACTATGTAGCCACTGATTCCTAGTGCACGTAAATTCTTCGGAGATTCTTCTTCACCTAGGTTGGTCAACACTATAACTGGGATATCCTTGCCCCATTTTTCAGCCCGTATTTTTGTCAGTGCGGTGACGCCGTCCATTTCCGGCATATGCATATCTAGTAGCATAATGTCTGGTTTCATATGTTGCACTAGAGCCACACCGTCTTTGCCATTTTCAGCAACTTCAACCTCAAAGCCTTCACCTTCGAACTTCATTCTGTACATCTGACGGATTACGCCGTCATCTTCTATAATTGCAATTTTAGTAGCGCCCATGATGCTAGATATTATATAGGATTTTTCACAAAATGTATTGACAAGCTTTTTCATAAGGTATAACATGTTATACAAGTATAACTTTTAAAAAGAGGATAACATCGTTATGAAACACGATCCACCAACACTATATGGAATTGCAACTATTGGTCCAAAAGGCCAGATTGTTATTCCTGTAGACGCTCGTAACAGATTGGGTGTAAAACCTGGTGATAAAATTGTTATTGTCGGCCCCGCACACAAACCACAATTTGTTGGACTATGTAGTGAGCACGCATTTAAAAGTATATTAGAAAAAATTGATACAAAATTAGAGGATGTAAAATCTGCATTCGAAGAACAAAAGGGAGAAAACCAAAAATAATGTTACATCATATTCCACAAAGACAAAAAGTAATTGTCATGGTTGCGGTCATGTCAGCGCTATTTCTATTCGCGCTTGACCAACTCATCATCACAACAGCTCTTGGCAAAATTGTCGAAGAGTTCAATAGTTTTTCTAGCCTCAGCTGGATTATCACTGCATACCTACTAACTAGTACAATCGCAACCCCTATTGCTGGTAAGTTTTCTGACATGTTTGGACGCCGCCTCGTACTACTAACTGGCATCACAGTCTTTACTGTCGCTAGCCTGTTTAGTGGTGCAGCTGGCAGTATCGAGCAACTCATTTTTTGGCGGGCTGTTCAGGGTATCGGTGGCGGTATCATAACTGCAAATGCGTTTGCCGTGATTGGTGACTTGTTTGCACCTCGTGAACGCGGTCGTTGGCAAGGTGTGTTTGGTGGTGTATTTGGTATCGCGTCAGTCATTGGTCCGCTGCTAGGTGGCTACCTAACAGAGCCACACAATATCGCCGGGTTCATCACTAACTGGCGCTGGACTCTATGGGTGAATGTTCCAGTTGGAATCATTGTGTTTATCATCATTGCTATCTTTATGCCGAAAATCAAACACGAGACAAAACCTCATATTGACTATGCTGGCGCAGGTTTATTATCACTCGCACTTGCGACGGTTATCCTAGCTGCTGACAATACTGACAAAGTATTTGAAGGCTTTATGGATAGTTCAGGCTGGACACTAGCTATGGTCCGCACGGCACTTCTGGCTACAGCAGCTCTTGCAACAGGTCTATTTATATGGGTAGAAAAGCGAAGCCAAGAGCCAATCCTGAGTCTCGATTTCTTTAAGAACCGCAACTTTAGTCTGTTTATGATTATCTCGGTCCTCAACGGGGCGGCATTCCTAGGAGCAATTCTATATATCACACAATTTAACCAACAGGTCTTCGGTGTGTCACCTTCACAAGCTGGCCTGATGATTATTCCAATGGTATTTGGTCTCGTAGCATCAGCCGCTATTAGTGGACAGATCATGCAGCGAACTGGTCACTACAAAATAATCATGCAAGTTGGATTAGTGGTTGCAGGTATTGGTATTTTCAGTCTTAGTTTCTTGACTCCTACCAGTGGCTTTACTCAGGAAATCCTGACTATGATATTCACAGGTGCAGGTTTGGGTGCACTACTACCGACACTAAACCTTGCGGTGCAAAATGAGTTTGGGCAAAAAGATCTAGGTACAGTAACGGCCGCTACACAGCTGTTTAGAAATCTGGGTTCAACCGTCGGTCCGGCAGTTTTTGGTGGTATCTTAACTGCCGGT
>JAUSMW010000021.1 GCA_030645815.1 Candidatus Saccharimonadota bacterium | reverse complement strand
TTCAGAAAAAACAATGCTCTTTCTAAAATTAGTACGGTCTGGGTTGTGATTCCGGTGCTAACTATAAATCATTGGTCAATTAAGACTTAAGCAAACTATCAAGATGATCTGCCCATTTTTGTAACCATACACGGCACTCTGCTTCATAACTGTGTAAATCATAAGTTCCTTCAATGCCTTTTTTTGAATGCCCAATTACCGCTTCAGCAACTTCGTTTCTGCATCCTAATCGGGACAAGCTGGTTCGCACAGTTCTTCTTAAATCATGGGGAGTCCAGTGATCAATATCCAGCATCCGTTTTGTTTCTCTCAAACTCCAACTTTGTTCTGTTAAGGATTTTTGTTGTATTGGTAGCCCAGTTTTCTGTGAGGGAAACAAATAATCACCAGTTGATAGCCTTAATTGCATGAGAAATTCAATAGCTTGTTGAGGCAACTGCACATACCTTTCTATTTCGGTTTTGCTGGACTTCAAATGCCAGGTTCGGTTTTTAAGATCAATATCTGACCAAGAAGCAGTACAAGCTTCCCCAGTTCTGCACCCTGTCCAAAGAGCAAATCGAATCACATTCTTTTGAGTAGGAGTAAAAACTGATCCTGGTAGCCAATTAAGAATTTTTATTAATTCTTTGTCACTCAGAACACGCTTTCCTTTCTGCGGTGTAAGTTTTATTTTTGCTTGTCGTAGTCCCGATTTAGCCAGCAGCGCGGGATTTGCAAAGTCATCGGTGAATTTCCCTAAACCAATTGCATAGTCAAATGAAGCAGAGAGTTCTCTTAATACGTTGCCTGCTTGTACATTTGCTCCTCGTTCTACAATTTCCATAATGAGATTAACAACATCTTTTCGTGTGACCAAGCAAGCCGGTTTATTGCCAAGCACTCTCACCGCATCTCCGTATAAAGTTCTCCTAACCTCAGACTGTCCCTTTGGCTTTCTGGCTCCAGAAACAATCTTGCCATTAACTAATCTATCCTCTATATGTTGAGTAAGATACAACTCAATCATTACAGTGACGGTAAAACTATTTATAGATTGTTCGCGTTGTGATTGTTCCTCGATTTGTTTTTGTTGAGACTTAAGTTCACTCGCAGGGCAGCGTCCTAAATTCCTTATCGTTCTGAATTCCTGTAGTTTAATTCTTGCTTCAGCTAATGACATAGTAGGAAAATGTCCCAATTTCATTTGAACAAGTTTTTTTGTAATAGGGCTTCGATATCTATAGAAGAAAGTTTTTTTGCCTGATCCACTGCAACTTACTCGAAGCCCTCTATTCTCGCCTGTATCAGACTTGGTATTATCACCCGACTTCATTGTTGCAATTTCTCGTGATGATAGTGGCTTATTAT
>JAUSMW010000012.1 GCA_030645815.1 Candidatus Saccharimonadota bacterium | reverse complement strand
GAAGGTTCAGGTGTTTCATCTGGAACAACACTTACAGTTGGTGGAGTTGTCGCTGGTGTTAACGGTGTGAGAATGTTCAAATCATTCCCAGTCGTTGCATCTGATACACTTGCATCAACAGGTGTTGCAGACGGTAAACTTATGAGATTCAAGATAACAGCGGACTCACACGGTCCAGTTGGTCTCTTTGGTCTTGACTTCACCATTGCTACTTCATCATTCGCTACAGGCGGAGGTGTAACAGCGATTAAGGTTATGGTTTACTCTGATACGGGTTACTCACAAACAGTTAGTGGTTCATATGGAGTTTCTACGGGTCAATTTGGTGAGACTGCTCAACCAACTGCAAATCTTGCTGCATTCAACGCAACAACAACTGGTTATTCACCTCTACAAATCCCTGCTGGAACTACATACTACTTCCAGGTGGAAGGTACAGTATCAAGTACACAAGTAGGAACATCAGTTACAACAACACTTAATGGTGATGCAGCATACATTGCTTCAGCAAACTTGAATATAGGAACAGTAGGTCCTACAGTTCCTTTGACTTCAAGTACCACAGGTGCATTAGCTGATGATAACGATGACTTTATCTGGTCAGGTAACGCAACCACAACAACCCCAGCAAACGGTAACGACTGGGCAAATGGTTACGGTATCTTGGGTCTACCATCAGGTGGATTCAGCCAGACACGATCAAACTAAAGTTATAAATAACCTCTTGTGATTATTGGTCAAGTCTAAAGCTTAGCTGGTAATGGTTAGCAAAAAACCACTCAGAAATGGGTGGTTTTTTGTTGTCTCAAAAAGGGTTATCCACAACTTATCTATTATTTTTGTGTCAAGAGTAAATATAGAGGAGTATAATTATTTATAGGAAGAGATGTCCATCTTCACTATTATTAGTATTAAAATTTATTAGTAAATTATTAATTAATTAACAATATGTTTAAATC
Organism: Candidatus Saccharimonadota bacterium; assembly: GCA_030645815.1. Lineage (GTDB taxonomy): Bacteria > Patescibacteriota > Saccharimonadia > Saccharimonadales > Saccharimonadaceae > JACPYF01. Next base: position 406 of record JAUSMW010000012.1, on the reverse strand, counting down.
AATAAAAAAGGAATATGTTTCTTATGTTTTGGTTCTTTGTTTTGGTTTGTTTATGAGTGCAATGGCAGTCTCTGCCTCGACAACCATCAGTACAAATATCAATACTGGTGGAACGTTGACAGTGACAGGAGTTAGTACTCTTACTGGATTAACATCGATGGGTCAAGCAAGCTCAACAATGTTGTCCGCACACAGTGCATATTTTGGTGCAACAGCAACGTCGTCATTCACATCCGCAGGCGTTTTAACCTTAACAAACGGTGAAACGATTTCAAATGCGACTGATGGCGTCATTCAGTTGTTTGGTATTGCATCCACAACCTCGTTGACTCTTTTAAATTGAGAAACAGTAACCAACAGCACGGATACACAAATCAGTTTGGTTGGTGCCAGCGAACTAACTGCA
>JAUSMW010000006.1 GCA_030645815.1 Candidatus Saccharimonadota bacterium | reverse complement strand
CGCTCCACGCGCTCTTTCTTCGACAGGAAACTGCGGGGCGCTTGCCAGTGCTCCAGCCAGCAAAAATAAATAAACATCCAAACTGACATCCGTTAACCAGCGGGAATATTGCCAATCTACAAGCATTAACTTGCCATGTCTGGAATTCCGGATCATGTTCCCATGCCAAAAATCGCCTTGTATCAACGTTTTATGTGTTGCGCATCTCCGCATGGATTCAATATTCTTTATCAATCCCAGTAATGCCTGGTCTTCACGTTCGGCAAAGTGGTACATTTCTCTAAATTTTTCGATTTTTTGCAGGATATCTGTTGGAACATTCTCACCATCCTGCAATTGCGTAGCGGTTCTATCCACTATATCGCGGAGGAATTCTGCTGCATCTATGGCCAAAGAATAAACCTTTTCAGGCTTCCCCCAGATCTTCTGCTTGGATGCACGCAGAAGGCTTTCGCCCTGAATATAGGATATTACAAAAGCTGGTTGTGTTCCCAATGTCAGCATTGCAACCGGCTCCGGTACGCGAAACACAGCATACGGTCCTAAATGCTTCCATAGTTCAACCAAGCGATCGTATTCTATCTGCAATGCTCGTCCATCCTCTGGAAGACGTGGCACTTTTACAACCAGCGCAGGTTGAGTTTTATTCGCTTCAAACACGAATATTATTATACAATCGTGGAGATCAGCAGCGCCATTTGATAAAATGGTCCAATGCAATGGAGGGGAAAGGAGGGGTTTACCCTGACGACGAAGCGATGCGATATAAGAGGTTAGCGTATCCATAAATTCCACGGTCATGGCCATCATCCCAGTTCGTCAGATAAAAATAACCTTGAAAACTTATTATAATTATTCATGTAATACAAAGACATAGTACGAGTTTCATAAACTGGTTTCCGGGGTATGATTCGATTTTGCAATTACAAAATAATATGAAAGCAAATATAGAACAATAGAAACCAGCGGCCTGCTCGAAAAATAATGTAAAAGTCGGGCAGGCAACAAATAGCGATAACGGTGCTGCAAAGTAAAACCGAGTAAATCAGCCTTCAGGGGAAATATATATTCCGGTGTTTCCAAATTTGACATCACGCCATACAAGTCAATATCTGAATACCCCGACTGCCGCAAATTACGAATCATGTGGTGTGGCGTTGAATGATAGGAGTTCGCTATAAATGCCTTGCTAAATAATCCCAGTTTGTTCGAAAAGCCTAAAAATATCGAGCCCCCAGGGTGCAGTAGGCGACGAACCGTTCGAAAAACCTCAATTTCATCAGCCAACTTGGCGGCGGAGAAGCCGAATGGAATAGCGACAATGTCGAAATATTTCTGATTGTTTTCATTCAACTCACCGGCAACTGCTGAT
>JAUSMW010000258.1 GCA_030645815.1 Candidatus Saccharimonadota bacterium | reverse complement strand
CGATAGGCATAAGCTTAATTTATCATACAATCTCAGTGACGTCTGTCTGATAGGTTTTTAAAAGTTTACGTTTGGCTTTGTAGTCAGGAACCAATTTTGTTACCTCATTCCAAAAGTTCTGGCCGTGGTTGTGGTTTTTAGTGTGAGCCAGCTCGTGGATAATCACATAATCGATCAGTTCCCAAGGTAGCTGTATCAAGTAGGCGCTTAAGACAATGTCGTTGTGTGGCGAGCAACTCCCCCATCGACTCTTTAAAAACCTTATTTTGACCGTTTTATAGCTGGCGTTCGTTTTGTCAGCGAATGCTTTCAGCCGTTGAGGTAGTAACGAGTTGGCTTCTAGCTCCAAAGCTTTTCTGCATACACGTTTGGCGGCTGTTTGAGCCTCAGAATCGGTTGTTTGAATGGATGTGGGCAGTCTAACCAAGGCCTTATTGTCGATAAGCTTTGTAGTAATCTTTTGGCCACTAGTAGGCTCGAACGCCAGGCGATGCGCTTTACCGATCCTTGCTCCGTTACTGAGTAAAACAGCAGTTTTGTGATGTTTTAGAATCCAGTCTTTCTTGGACAGGATAAAGTTAACTGCCTGCTGCTCGCTGATAGCCAGCGGTATGCCCAAGCGAATATTGCCCCCGTTAACCGACAATCTGAGGGACCTGGTGCCACGACGCCTAGCCAAAATGACTTCACCAATGCCTTCGAGGTTTATGGTCTTTAACACACAAATATTATAGCGGGTTGCTGGCTATAGCAGCCTACGTTTATCTAATTGTGATGTTTCGACGTGACAGATCAACTCTGCCCTGATTGGTCTGAGGTACCAAGTTGACCATGCCCGGTTTTGCAAAGTTACTTTGAGCGGTAGAATTTGATATCAATCCCTTTTCTAACAAACGGCGCACAACTGCGTTCTTTTGAGCCGAAAAAGTGTGCTTTCCCGAAATAACAATAAACTCTTCGTTCTTAGGGTTTTGCATGCTAGATGCCACTTCGTTAAAGCTGGATTTGGTGTATTTTTTGGCGTATCTATCATCTGGGCGACGTTTATCGCGTTGCTCTATCCTGGCATAAGCCGATTCGGCGTCTGTCTGCAACCAAATTAACACCGGTTCGGCTTTGTGTTTTCGGGCTACAGTCCGCAAAGCTTGGCGCTTGCCAGATCGCTCGATACTCTCATCGTAAATTACGCTAACACCTGCCGATAAAAACTGTTCGGTCATGTAGTTTGTTAGTCGTTTTACTAATGCTGTGTCCTTAGGTGAATCGTTTGAGCTTCCAAATAGCTCAGTCTGCAGCTTGTCGGCCTGAACGTGAACACAGTCAACGTATTCGGTCAGCTGACGCGCAAACCTGGTCTTACCCGAACCTGGGAAACCGTATAGCAAAAATAAAAGTGGTTTAAGAGGACTTAACTTCGCCATTACTATATGTATAACAGATTTAACTCTTTTGATAAATAGGCTACCTCTGATGACAAAACCGTTCGTTTTTCGTATGATTAGATTCGTGTAGGAGTGTAGCTCAGTTGGTTAGAGCGATGGTCTCCAAAACCATAGGTCGGGGGTTCGAATCCCTCCACTCCTGCCATAACACAAGCGCTTAGGCGCACTAACAATTTTTTTATGAATGAATTCGATACAGAACCAAACGTAACCGCTGGAAGGTTAGTTTTTGCGAGAAAGGCTGGTGTAGCTGTCGTAAGAGCTACAAGCGGACCTCCCGTAGAGTTTCCAGAGCTATTGACAGGCACAGAAAAAGCCGAGCTTGAGGCAGCCCTGGCGGGCATTACTAGAGCTCAGCAGATAGCCGCTGTAACGGGAGGCCTAAGAGTTGTCGGCGTACGTTCTTAAGCGCAATAGTCAAAAAAAATCATAAACCCACACACTTAGGGCGCAACTGTTACGAAATGGCAAAAACGTGCTATAATATATACAAATGGAAAGATTTATTTCTTCAGAGTCGGGTCTTAAAGTCCCAGGTGCAGTTGAAATTGTGCAGGCTTGGGAGTTGCTTCAGCACGAGCAAGAGCAAAATTCTGAAGCTTTGCTGCTCATATACGGTAAATCTAGCGCACTACGAACGTCTATTCGACCCCGAAAGCGGATACAGCAATTCGTAGATGGAGTTAATGGTGCAGTCACAGAGCAGTTGCCAGGCTTAACACTTGCAATGGATGGGCTTCGCAGCGCCTTGACCCAGCTTCAGGGACAACCTATAGGTTGGTGGCAGGATCAAGGACCAATGCCCGACAACCGGCTAGACAACGAGTTGCTTGACGGGATTATTCGCGGAGACACTCTGGTAGAAGACGATAACAGATACTATCGCTTCGGTGGTGAAGTCGTAGGCTCGGTCGTGCAGTTTAATAAAACACCTCGCGACTTTGGTGCTTGGATTCAAGTCGCCGACAACACAAACCCTGCGATTTTAATTTTGCACTCGTTTGATGCCATGTACGGTATCCATATTGAGTATCCAAGTGTATAATATAACTTAAGCTATGTGAGGGCTGGCGCTTCGGCGACTTCCTCCTCACAAGACTTTCAAAAGGCATACAACTTCGTTGGCAGTGTGAGCGTAAACTGCAAAAACAATCTCTTATCAAAGCAATAAGCGGAGTTTTTTATGCGTGAAAGTTTAAATGAACCCGTATCGGTAGTCATGTACTTTGACTGTGGGACAAATCACGTTAAGCCTTATCGGCTGACTTGGCAAAATAAAGATTACACTCTAGGAAAAATAGATTTTTGGCACAAGACCAAAGCTGGCGACAAGCTGATACATCATTTTTCAATCAGTGACGAGGGCGGTAACATCTATTTCAAGCTGGCATTGGACACAAGCAACCTTCATTGGATACTCGAAGAGTATATGACAGCCGAAGATGCAGCGCCACACTACGGTTCATTTGAGGCTGCCTGAAATGATCGCCAAAGAGTTACCGGTTAATACTGCCCCGCCATTGGTTATGCATATTGATTTGAACAGCTGCTTTGCCACCATCGAAGCGCAGGCTAATAGGCTACTGCGCAACCGTGCGGTAGGCGTGGCAGCATACGACACGCCCAGAGGCTTTGTGCTGGCTGCTAACTACGCCGCCAAGACTAAGGGGGTCAAGCTGGGCGTAAACGTCTCTCAGGCTCGCCTATTGTGCCCTGGTATCGTTATCATGACGCCAGACCCAGCTAAATACCGTGAAGCTCACCAGCGTTTTAAAGATGTTTTGCTCGATTACACCAGTGACGTTCATGCTAAATCAATTGATGAATTTGTACTAAACTTCGCTGGTACCCCAGCCATTCGCACAGGCAAAACGATGCTACAGATTGGCGAAGAGATAAAACAGCGCATTTACGAACGATTAGGCGAGGCCGTAACAGTAAACATTGGCATTGCACCAAACCGGTTCCTCGCCAAATACGCTGCTGGCTTTGATAAACCCAACGGCATGACACAAATTGACCAGACTAATCTTAAAAGAAAGTACGAAGATCAAGATTTGGTTGATCTGCCAGGCATCAATGTTCGCTACAGAGCCAGGTTATTTGCTGCTGGTATTACTAACCCCTTAGAGTTTTTGGCAGCTGATAGGATTCTTTTGCAGAAACGGGTTTTTAAGAGTGTTGTGGGTTATTACTGGTATCTGCGCCTGCGTGGCTGGGAAATAGACAACTTTGAGCCTGTACGCCGTAGCATTGGGCACCAGTACGCCCTAAGCAACAAAACCAGTGATCCCGTCGAACTAAAGCGGTTATTACTTAAGTTATGCGAGAAAACCGGTCGACGGATGCGTAAAAACGGCTTGTACGCAGGTGGTATTCATCTGTATTTAGGGTTTGTTGGTCGGGGGCCGTTTGTGCCCAGTAGCTTTGAAAGCATGCATAAAATACCGAGCTGGCACAAAGGCACAAAAGTTGATCATCGTCTGTACAGTACCGAAGATATTTACAAGGCAGCCTGTCGCCTACTTGATCAAGCCGAAATCAGGGGCAAAGTTAAGCTAATGTCGGTAACGGTGTCTAACATTAGACCTTGGGATCCTGAACAACTGAGCATATTCGAACAAAATCGTTACTTGCAGACTGGGAGGCGAATATCTGATGCCCAAGATGCAGCCAACAACCGTTACGGCGAGTTTGTGGTCACTCCGGCCTCTATGTTGGACATGCAAGGTACGATATTAGACCGAATAGCCTTTGGCCAAGTACGAGACCTATAAAGCGTTATACTATTTAGCGTATGAAGCACCCGAGAAGTAAAAAGAGCCAACTTATAACAATTTTGGGTATTTTGGTGTCAGCTTTGCTAGCCAGTTATCTGATGATTGCCCTGCATGACAGGGTTGCAGCGCCTGCCTATCAGCCAGAGCCAGTGCAAGACGCAGTAACTCCTGAAATCACCGAAGAAGAACCTGAGCAAGTGGAAGTTCAAAAGCCAGTTACTGCTATTAGCACTTGGCCTGTAGCTCTCAACGATGAACAAGCTAGTTCATTAACAGTTGTAGTTAACAAAAAACACAGACTGCCCCCTGACTATGTGCCTACTCTCAAGTCAGTGAGTGGTGGACAAATGCGCCCTGAAGCAGCCGATGCTTTGGCGCAGCTGCTAACCGGTGCTGACGCAGCCGGATTATCGATAAAAATAGTTAGTTCGTATCGTTCATACAGCACTCAGACCAGTGTATACAACAATTATGTCAAGCAACATGGACAGGCTGAGGCTGACACTTTTAGCGCTCGTCCGGGCCACAGCGAGCACCAAACAGGCTTGGCGGTTGATTTGGGCAACACTAACGGTTCTTGCCAGTTAGAAACTTGCTTTGGCGACTCCGCAGCAGGCCAGTGGCTAGCTGCTCACGCACAGGATTACGGATTTATAATCCGCTACGAAAAAGGCAAAGACGCTATCACTGGCTATCAGTACGAGCCGTGGCACTTACGTTTTGTTGGCGTGAGTGTGGCTAAGGCTGTTGTGGCATTAGGTAAAACCCTAGATGAATACTACGGTGTGCCAGCCGGTGATTATCAATGACAGCTGTTATTTAACTAGGCGTTTGCGTTTGTTGTGGTCGAGCTCGCGCTTGCGAAGTCGCAAAGATTTTGGAGTAACTTCGAGCAGTTCATCGTTCTCTAAAAAGTCTAGGCACTGTTCCAGGCTCATCGTAACCGGCGGCACTAACTGCACAACTCCGTCCGATGACTTGCTACGCATGTTTGTCAGGTGCTTCTCTTTGCAAACGTTAACTTCAAGATCATCGCCGCGTGAGTTAAGGCCAATAATTTGGCCGGCGTAGACACTGGTAGCAGGCCCAACAAAACAGATTCCACGTTCCTCGGCAGTTTGCAAAGCATATGGGGTTGTAACCCCCTGTTCCCAAGCAATTAGTACGCCACTGCGTAGTTGCTGTAGGCTCTGGCCAACAGGTTCATAGCCTACAACCAGAGTGTTCATTACGATCGTACCCCTGGTTGCGGTGATAAGAATATTGCGGAGGCCCAGTAAAGCTCTGGTAGGCAATTTATAAACAAGCTTGGTAACACCCTTTGGTGATGCAAACTGTTCGGTCATATCGCCGCGTCTTTTGCCCAGTTCGGTTTGAACGGCTCCGACGTGTTCGGCGGGTACTTCGATAATCACCTCTTCGACTGGTTCTTTCTCGACCCCTTCAAGCATTTGTGTAACAACTTGTGGGCGGCCAACTTCGAACTCATAGCCCTCACGGCGCATCGTCTCGATCAAAACACCAAGGTGTAGCTCGCCGCGGCCAGACACCAAATAGCCAATTCCCTCTTCGGCGACTTTCAGACCAATGTTTGTCTCAAGCTCTTTCTGCAGTCTTTCGCCAATCTGACGGCTGGTAGTAAACTCACCTTCTTTACCCTTGAATGGGCTCGTGTTTGATCCAAGATAGATTTTGAGTGTCGGTGCTTCAATTTCTAAAACTGGCAAAGCTTCGGGTTGTTCGGCATCGGCAACAGTTTCGCCAATTTGCGCAGCCGATATTCCGGTAAGGCTCACGATGTCACCAGCCGAGGCATTGTCAATTTCAAACGACTCAAGGCCGACTGCGCGGTAAATTCGCTCTACCTTAGTTACTGCTTGAGTGCCGTCTTTTTTGCACAAAACTACCTTAGTGTTTTTGGCGATATTGCCTCTTTGAATACGGCCAACGGCGTACTTACCCTGAAAACTGTCCCACCTAAGGCTAGATACCAGCATTTGAAACGGCTTGTCTGGTTCAACACGGGGTGGCTCGATATGTTCAACTATTGCCTCAAAAATTGGCGTTAAGTCGGCGTCAGAAGTTATGTCGTCGGGTTTGATTGCCCATGACTTGCCCTCGCGACCGGTGGCGTAATAGGTTTTGTAGTGCAGCTGGCTTTCGTGCACGGCTAGGTCCAAAAACAGATCATCAAGCTCTGTTTCGACTTCACCGAGTCGGGCAGCTGATTTGTCGACTTTGTTAATAACTACGATTGGTTGCAGGCCTAAGGCAAGAGCTTTACTTAGCACGAACTTAGTCTGAGGCATCGGCCCTTCTTGGGCGTCTACAATCAAAAGACAACCATCAGCCATGCTTAGCGTGCGTTCAACCTCACCGCTAAAGTCAGCGTGGCCAGGAGTGTCGATTATGTTAATACGGTAGCCGTTCCAGTCTACTGCTGTAATTTTTGCAGTAATGGTAATGCCGCGCTCTTTTTCTTGGTCACCGCTGTCCATTATTAGGTTCTGTGTCATCTCAGCCTGATTGTCACGGAACATGTGAGACTGTTTAAGCAGGCCATCAACAAGTGTAGTTTTGCCGTGGTCAACGTGGGCAATTATCGCGATGTTTCTTATTTTTTCTATATTTGTCATGAGTTAAGATCCATTTTTCTGGCTAAAACTTGTAGACCTTGAAGTATGTGATCATCAAAAGATTGCTGTAGCTGATCTGCAGCTATAATCGTACTTTTTTCTGGTACTCTCCGAACTACGACTGCCGCGCTCAAAGCAAATCCCAAAGCGGCGCTGTATAACGGGGAGTCAAGAAACCAGTTAGGCTGGCCCTCGGTAGCTTCGACACTGTCAAACATCGAGGCAACTGATTTGGCCAACACGTCACTATCATTAAATACTTGGCTCACATATCCACTCTTTGAAAGTGCATCTATGTCATTTTTGTCTAACTTATATCCGATTACATCAGCAGCACACGAGATATCACCCGTAGTTCTGGTACCCTCGACACAAGCTACTTTAGCCTTAAGTGCATTATTTGTAGAATCCTGCACCCGCAAAGATAAAAACCAACCTGCAAGTGCGCCCGCTGAGGTACTTGTAGCTACCCAGGCAGCTTGCTTACCGTAAGCTTTAAGACGTTCACCCGTTGGCATTTTAACCTTTTCTTGGCTTGACTTCGTTTCGACCAAGACTCTTCTTGGTTTCTTCGTACCAAACATGTTTACGGGTCTTTGGGTCGTACTTACGGATCCGCAATTTATCTGGTGAGTTCATGGTATTTTTGACTGTGTAATAAGTGCGATTACCACTGTCTTCGCTAACCATTCCAATAATTTTGCGTTTGCCGCCTTTTTTCGCCATATGTTGTTATTTTAACAGATCAGTTCAACTTTTGCAAAGAGGGATATTTAGCTCGCTACAGATTGATGAAACTGAGGATTAAGCACAGGATCTGCTATAGCAGTTTCAAGCATCCGAACAGTTTGGTCGGCAGATGCCAACACCCCAGGATCTCCTCCAAGGAATAGATACTCAGTTGATAAGTGTACAGCGGCTGTGTTGTCTTGAAAATAAACTACAGTCGAAATAATCTCAGCAGTTGAAAAGTCGACTCGTTGCCCGTTGTAACCTGTTGTTTTAATTTTGGCAAACAGCTGACCCTCGGGTACTCCAGCGGTTGCCGGAAATTTTGCGAGTACAATATTCTTTTCAGTTACTGATCGAGGTCCTTTGCCTCCACTCCTGGCAGCCAGCCTACAAATGTCTCGGAACCTACGCACTAAGTCATTATAGGTCTGCGTCTCACCACCAGCTTCAGCTTGTCGCTCAGCCTCTGCTATTGATATCTCTAATCTGTCTAAAGTTCCTTCGAGGTCCATATCAATTTAGTCCAATCTTTTATAGTACTATTATACTACTAGTGTCAAAAAACGGCAATTATATTGTATTAAAATCTTATGGAGCCGACAGAGGGATTCGAACCCACGACCCGCTGTTTACAAAACAGCCGCTCTAGCCACTGAGCTATGTCGGCAAACTACTCTGTAGAGCATAACATCTTACCTGTATCAAGACAAAAATGTTTGAATAAGGTTCTAGGCACAGACTAGTTGACTGATTTAAGCTGCTTGTGGCCTTCTGTCACCTATCAGAACCAATGCATCTCCTCTTTGAAACTGAAATCCGAGAGTCTCCAAAACTGAGTGGAGCTGATTAAACTCGAGTTTCTTATCAAATGTGCCTAGTTGTTCACCGAAGAGTCCAGCAACTAAGCCATGGCTGTCGGATGTACTACAAGCATCTACCCTGCTTTTTGCGTATTCCAGAAGCTCAGGAAATTGGGCATAACTTGCGTCAATTGGATAAACCCCTGTGCATTGGCTTTGAAATAACCTGACTAAAGCTGGGTTTTGTGTTGTACAACCGAGCCATTTCGTAGCCTTGCAAGCTGCAAGCAATCTACCCCCGATGCCGCTTGCTTGAATGTCGTGGCGTACTGCAAGCTTGCTCACCCATAAAATTTCTTCGCCAGGCCGAAAAGTATCTAGAACATTTGTAAAAATAAAGCCAACGTCGACACCGTTTACTGTGGCAATACTAAAGTTGTCGTCCGAGAATCCTTCATTGATTTCATCGTAATCTGAGTCAAAGCTCTGAAATGCTAATTTTACTAGCGGTAAT
>JAUSMW010000252.1 GCA_030645815.1 Candidatus Saccharimonadota bacterium | reverse complement strand
CAGGAAGCCAGCGCGCAAGGTCACCGGTCTTATATAAACGCTCCCCATTTACAAATGGATTGGGTATAAATTTCTCTCGCGTTAAATCCTCGCGGTTATAATACCCCCTCGCCAGACCGACGCCTCCAATAAAAAGTTCGCCAATACAATTTACTGATACGGGAGTCAGCCTTTCGTTCAGGATGTATAACTTGATATTACTGATTGGTTGACCAATAGGTACGTTTGCAAAATTACTGTCGCGTTTGCATTGCCACCAGCTAACATCAATCGCAGCTTCTGTAGGCCCATATAAATTATGTAGTTCTATATGTGCCGCCGCTTTTTCAAAAAATTTATTCTGCAACCCGATTGACAATGCCTCACCACTACAGAAAACCTGTTTCAAACTGCTATTTGCATCCAGATGCAATTCCGGAAGCACAGCGGCCAACATAGAGGGGACAAAGTGTAACGTAGTGATTTTTTGCTGATCAATTATGCGGGATATATATTCGCCATCCTTGTGCCCATCCGGTTTGGCAAATACCAATTTTGATCCGGAAATAAATGGCAATAATAATTCCCATACCGAAACGTCAAAACTGTAAGGTGTTTTTTGAAGAATGACGGAGTCTTCGTTTATTGCAAATTGATCGCGCATCCAAACAAGACGATTTACCAACGCCCGATGTTCAATCATCACACCTTTGGGATTACCGGTCGTTCCTGACGTGTATATCATGTAGGCAAGGTCAGTAGCGCCAACCGACGGACGATTTATAACCGGGATATTTAATGGCACGTCATAGAGCGAGTGCTCATCAAGCACAAAGCATTGTTGGTTATCGACAGGTAGACGGTCAGCAAGGTGGGATTGCAGCAATACTATACCAACACCGCTGTCGTTGAGTAGGTATGCCAACCTGTCTGCGGGATAATCCGGATCCAAAGGCACATAGGCACCGCCGGCGCGAAGAATAGCCAGGATACCTACAATCATATCCAGTGAGCGTTCACAAAAAATACCTACGAGGGTATCTGGCTTTACACCAGCTCTGATAAGCACAGACGCTAATTTTGCAGTTTTTCTCTCAAGCTCAAAGTAAGTAAGTTCCGTGCCCTCATAAACTACGGCGCATTTATTGGGTGTTCTGGCCACCTGTTGTTCGAACAGCTCATGAATA
>JAUSMW010000247.1 GCA_030645815.1 Candidatus Saccharimonadota bacterium | reverse complement strand
CAAGACGCTTCAGCAACTTCAAAGACAAATGTCAATTTAACGGTTGGAACTCATACCTTAAAATTAATTGGTCGGGAAACTGGGCTGAAATTAGACAGGGTGATCTTAACCACCGATACTACTTGTGTTCCGGTTGGAACTGGGGATAGTTGTGTTACAACTGCGAAAACTGGAGATTTAAATGGTGATGGGAAGGTGAATATCTTTGATGCCTCAATTCTTTTCAATAACTGGAATAGTACAACTACTCCTGCTTATGATTTAAGTCACAACGGAAAAGTTGATATCTTTGACGCTTCTATTCTCTTCAATAACTGGACTGGTTGACCTATTCGAACCCATCGTTGATAATTGAGCTAATGAATTCTGCTGGAAAATTCCACAAACTTTTATTTAAATATCATCGTCACAACTCAACAAAAATCTTCGCAATTATCTTTGGTGCAATGGTAATCTTTGCTACTATTCCATTGACTGTTTTTCTTACCCAAAGAGGCCAAGATGTTACCAAAAATCCACAAGCAGCCACGGTTTTTTCCAATACTCTTGATCAATTAATTAACACACGTCCTGACCACGCAAATCTCCATGCAGTGCATTTACCTCTGCCAATGTATGACTGGACTTGGGGGCAACATGGTACCGAAGACAACAAGAGTAGCAGCCTGAGGTCTGTGAACCTTTGGTTGGCCATGCTTTACGACCAGAGCAACGTTGGTCACGTTCCTAACGTTAAGCTCAATGTCCGTCGGATGTATGGTTACGCCCTTAATGGCAGTACTTGGACAAAAATTTATGATGGATTGCCAACTTGGTATGTCAGTACCCCGGACACTGGCGGGGGTTATGTGGATATTTCTCCAACGCGTGAGTCGGATGGCAGTTATTCATTTACTGTCCCAATGAACTTGATGATTCATATGTCAACCCCGGCACCGGGGTTACAAATATCTGGTTCACAGGGGATAGTTTCGGTGGTTGAAGCAAGGTTGCTCGGGACTGCCGCTGATATTGCCGCTTCCAAACTAGCTCTTAGTGCTGGAGCTGACTATCGTGATGCTGCCGGTAGCGGTGGTTCTATCGATCAGTCTGGTTTTGGGCAAGGTGGTCTCCTCACTGCTGATTGGCAAGCGTATGATATGATCTCGACCACTTTAACTGATGCGCAAATACGATCTAATCCTCCGCCTGGTTTCACTACAACTACCGACAATCCTCCAACAGTTAGTATTACTTCTCCAGCGAACGGGGTGACAATTACAGCCGGAACTAGTGTGTCCATCAATGCAAGTGCTACTGATGACAAGGGGATTAGCAAAGTTGAGTTCTACATCGACGGGGCTTTAAAAACTCCAGCAGATACTACCTTACCTTATACTTATCCCTGGAATACTACAGGGCTTTCCGGTTCCCACACAACTTATGCAAAAGCGACCGATACGACTGGTCAAGTTACCCAATCAGCAATTGTTACAATAACTGTTAATCTTACTACAACAAAAATCGGGGATCTTAACAACGACGGTAAGGTAAATATCTTTGATGCCTCAACCCTCTTTAGTAATTGGAACAGTACAACAACTCCTGCTTATGATCTAAGTCACAACGGAAAAGTTGATATCTTTGACGCTTCTATTCTTTTTAGTAACTGGACAGGTTGACACTTCGCCTGCCTTCTTTGATAATTAGGTCAATGAACTCTGCCGGAAAACTCGACAAACTTTTATTTAAAGATCATCGACACAACTCAACTAAGATCTTCGCAATTGTTATTGGATCTTTGGTAATCTTTGCTACTATTCCATTGACTGTTTTTCTTACCCAAAAAAGTGATGAAGTATCAAGAAATCCGCAAGCTGCTGTGACACGAGATCCGCTAAAGCAGCCATTTGCTTCAGACTCACCCTGGAACATGCCAATTGGTAGTAAT
>JAUSMW010000243.1 GCA_030645815.1 Candidatus Saccharimonadota bacterium | reverse complement strand
CTTACTCTCCAGAAAGAAGGAGACCTTGATAGATACATGTATCTATATGATACATATGCAGGGATGGTAGAGCCCACAGCAATTGATGTACATGTGGGTAATAAAGAAACAGCACTTGAGACATGGAAAAAGGAAGACCAGGGTGATTACAATGATTGGTGCTACGCTTCGCTAGAAGAAGTGAAAGCTAATATTGTTAGCACTGGATATGCGGCTGAACGTCTTATTTTTGTAGTAGGAAAAGTGGAAGAGACAATTCCGAAGACCATTCCTGGATCAATTGCACTACTCCGACTAGATACCGATTGGTATGAATCAACGTACCATGAGTTGATGAATCTGTATCCACTTATCGTGAAGAATGGCGTTCTCATTGTCGACGACTACGGTGCATGGGAAGGGTCTCGGAAGGCAGTTGACCAATACATAGAAGAAAATCATTTGAAGATGCTGTTGACCAAGATAGGAAGGAGTGGACGTATGGCGGTAAAGTCTGAATGAGAATATGAAGCTAGTGAACGCCATGCGAGAGAGGTTGTGGTTCTGGCAGTTCCACGTGTTCTATTCTGTGAGGCACCCCCAGTTGATGTTGTTTAAGATATGGAGGAAGGTCTTTGGAGTCGAACAGTCTTTGGTGGCAAAGTCGTCAAATATGCACACGTCGACCAAAGAAATTCCTAAAAAAGTGTGGATATACTGGGCACAGGGATGGGAAAATGCTCCCGCATTGATAAAGTTGTGCCGTGATTCATGGATCCAGAATAATCCGGGATGGGAGATCATACAGCTTACCGATGCAAATTTAGCGCAGTATGTACATCTAGACTATTCGCTCAAAGGAAAGGAAGTTCCTCATGCTGCATATTCGGATATTATCCGCATGCATCTTCTTTCACATTATGGTGGTGTGTGGGTGGATGCGACCACATTTTGCAGTGCACCATTGGACACGTGGCTCCCCTCAGCAAAGCAGAGTGGCTTCTTTGCATTTCAGAAACCTAAGACGACACTCGCAAGCTGGTTCTTGGCGGCCGAACAGGGGAATGCACTTGTCAGAAAATGGGATGACTATGTGACGTGCTACTGGAAGTATGCTCACAAACCAGGGCGATACTTCTGGCTCCATTATTTATTTGAATATCTCATCGTCCGCGATCCTATTGCGCGCAAGATGTGGCAGGAGACACCGCAAGTCAGTTCTATTGGTCCATATGCAGCTCGCGATTGTTTAAAGACTGCGGGATCGGGCACAAGCCAATGTCTTGATTTGCTATTTGACCCGAACGTACCAGTACACAAGCTGGATTGGAAGGCGCAGACTCCAGGGGGCTTTTTTAGTAACTTGAGGTCGCGATTAGACGAGGTGGAAAGATCCGGGATTTCCTTGTAGAGTAATGTATTCGTATGCATCTCCTAAAAGATAAAATAAAACACTGGATTGAGAAACAGTATTTTTATCCCGATATTTTGGGAGTATTGATCAATCCAACGTATCTTGCTCGCCACGCACTTGCTCAGAATATCTCAGAACTGTCGCCTCGATTAGGAGGAAAGATTATCGATATTGGATGTGGCAGTAAGCCGTACCAGCAATTGTTTAGCGCATCTGAATATGTGGGCATGGAATATGATTCCGTTGAGAATCGATTGAATAGCAAGGCGGACGTCTTCTATAAGGATGGCGGCGAGTTTCCATTTACGGATGATTATTTTGATTCTGCCATAGCGACAGAGGTGTTGGAACACGTATTTAATCCTGAGGAATTTCTCAGGGAAGTTCATCGAATTTTGAAACGGGGAGGAGTATTGCTTCTTACCTGTCCTTTGTTGTGGGCGGAGCACCAAAAGCCCCATGACTATGCTCGCTACACCTCCTTTGGAATTGTGCACATTCTAGAGAAGCATGGATTTGAAATAATTTTACAAAAAAAGACGGTCAATGGGGTCGCAGCGTTGTTTCAAATGTTTGCGGCGTATATTCGCACTAAGATAACTGTGAGAAATTACTACGTTCGTATTTTTATGTACACACTGCTCATCTCCCCGTGGACTCTTCTGGGGATTTTATTTTTGAAACTACCACATGCTGAAAGTGACATTTACATCGATAATCTCATTCTGGTTAAAAAAGTGTAGCATCTAGTTTTTGTTGAGGAGGGCCTCCTGCTAAGTTTGTGGTCTGGTGATATGGACGGGGTCTTAGACTATGCTTGAATAAATCTTAAAATCAGGTAGCTTTATGAGAATGTTATCTCGCATATTAAATAAAACATACTATTTACTTACGGGCAGTAATGTAAAAGAATTACAAAAAAGTAATGAGAACAATATTGGTGTTATGAAGGCTCTGGAAACCCTCTCGCCAGAACTCAAGACAACCGAGTTGTCGGAGATATGTGGGAGTATTTCTGAGGAGTCAGATTGTCAGGAGTTACGTGACCTGTTTGCGCATTATGGTTCCGATAAATCCACGAAACACGACTATTATCTCGTCTACGCTTTCCTATTAAAGGCCAAGAGAGGTCTCCCACTAAAGATACTAGAGATCGGTTTGGGCACTAATAATATACATATCCCGTCTAATATGGGGAAAGAAGGTAAGCCGGGAGCCTCACTCCGCGCTTTCAGAGACTGGGGTACTAAGTTCCTTGTGTACGGAGCCGATGTGGATAAAGACATTCTTTTTTCAGAAGAAAGGATAACAACCTACTTTGTTGATCAGACAAAGACTGAATCTCTTCAAGAACTGGCATCCCATTTTTCTCCAGATAGCTTAGACCTGATTATAGATGATGGTCTGCATACCCCGTGGGCAAATCTTAATACACTCAATCTTGCCTTGAATTTGGTAAAGCCAGGGGGATATGTGGTTATAGAAGATATATTGGATAGATATCTTTCTACTTGGAAAGTTGCGATTCCACTGATCCCTGGGAATTGCATGTTTTTACGATGTAAGAGCGCAACGGTCCTACTAGTACAAAAAATATAGGACCACCTGCTTTGTCAACGCAGTTTATAGAAAGTGTATGTTTTTAGAATGGCAATCATCAGGCCGTTGATAACTATGGCTGCCGCAGCACCCCACAAACCATAGAGAGGTGTAAGTATCAGGAGCAATACGATGCGGCCTGTGGCGTTGGCCACGCTAAGTCCATACAGTTTGTTTTTGTCGCCTTGTGCAGTGATCGCAGCATAGAAAATGTTAGCTGGGACAAATAGTATCTGTAGCATAAAGAACATCGATAGATACACGTACGAAATGTATTGTGGATAGAGGAGTGAGAATAATATCGGTGCGGAGATCATGTACGCGAGCAAAGCCAGGATCACGACGAGGCCCAATCGCCATACCTTCTGGGGCAGTGTTCGCAATAGATTGTGTGTATCCTGGACAGAGAGTTTTGGCAGTGCCAAGATACTGAGGCTTGAAAATGCATTCGCCACTTGCTTGTAGGGAACCATAGCAAGGTAATATCCAGCGAGAATTGCTGCTCCGCCGAAATGGAAGATGAGTATCGAGTCAAGTGATGTAGCCACCGTGTTGAGGATGCCCATCACACTTAAGTGCTTGCCGAAGCCAAGTGCTGCTTGATCGGTCTCACCGTCTTTTGGTACATGTCTTGTCGAATAGTGAAGTGCAACGAACCGTGTGATCGTATATGTTATGAAATAGCTGGCAACGAGGATGAAAATATCTTGAGTGAAGAAAACGATTGTAACGAGGACGATTGTTGGGATTATTCGAGTAATCGCACCGTAATACGTCCGCCCCTTGAAATCACCGCGGCCTGTGAGGAATGCCACAAAAAGGTTGAATGGTTCCA
>JAUSMW010000234.1 GCA_030645815.1 Candidatus Saccharimonadota bacterium | reverse complement strand
CAAACTTGTTGCTGGCCGTCGAGACACCACTTGTAGCAAAACTGGCGATTATAAATATCGCCACAATAGCTACCAAAACTATTAACAAAATCTTCTTTAACTTGGACATCCCGCTCCATCTACTTCGGATGGTTGGTTTGGTAGGATCTGTTTGTTCTGTCGTTTGCTTGTTTAGTTCTTCTGCCATAATACTGTCCTCCTTCTACTCGTCATTATACGCTTGGCTTACAATAAAAATGTGTAATATTCCCCCTGTTGTGACAGGAATCACAGTGCTTTTGTGGTGCCGAATCGCCATAGCTATTTTCACAAAGGAAGCAATGCTGGCAACGGGCCCCGCAAGGTGCTCTACGAACATTGTAAACGAGATGAGTTTATGCCATAATATGCCAATATGCGGATAATGATTTTTGGTGATGTAGCGAGCGGTAAAAGCACCTTTGCAAATGAACTAGGTGAAATTACAGATACCCCTGTCACACACCTAGACTTACTCATGGACGAGATGGGCCGCGACAACCGAGCATCTATTGGCGGCATCATTCGCGATCTTGCCGACGAGGACCGATGGATAATCGAGGGCAATGCATTCACCAAAGACCCGTTCTATCGAATTGAGCGAGCAGAGACTATTTATGCCTTTGATTTCAACCCGCTAAGAGCTTTCGGTGGTCATGTGCAGCGGTATGCACGCACCAAAGTGGGTTTAGAGCGCCGAATTGGCAGCAATGATGAGCAGCTTAAATTGCCGTACTTCGTGCCATATATTTTCAAAAACTTTCCCCCTCGCAAAGAAGCAGCGCTTCAGCGCGCGCATGAACTTGATAAAGATGTGGTTATATTCAACCGTAAAAAACAGGCCGCCCAGTACTTAGCAGAACTTGCCACACTCTAGTACCGCCAGGGTCGCGGTATACTCGGTTAGAACTAGGCCGCTCCAGGCTTTATACTGTAATAATCATGATAGTTACGGCAGTACCGACCACAGGCAATTCCTCTAAG
>JAUSMW010000220.1 GCA_030645815.1 Candidatus Saccharimonadota bacterium | reverse complement strand
ATTAGTCGAGTGGCATATTTGAGCAACTGGGATTCGCGTGACTGGGAGCAGACTGATTGGTCGGGCGGTTCAGGGCAGACGAGCTGGTCTGATGCGACGATGTATGATAGTGATGATGGAAATCTAGATCGTTTAACACCTGGTGAAATTAAACTAGCGGCGATTAGTGGTGGTGGTTGCGGAGTTAAGAATTGGGATTTTTCGGTTTCAGGACAATATGTTTTTGACACGGGCATTGAAATCGCTGGTGGTTATGCACAGCTGATTTCACCATACTCAAGCTCGCGACCAACGATTCGACCGGCTACGTCATTTTCAGTTACAGAAATTTCCAGGTGGACAAATTTTTCTGAAACTGCAGTCAAAGCAGGAACGGGGCAAATTTATTATCAATTGTCGGGAGACAATGGCTCGACTTGGTATTACTGGAATAACTCGACCTGGGCAGTGGCTGGTGCTTTGAATTATAATTTAGCAACGGTTGTGAATACTAACATTAATACTTTTGCGACCACGACCGCACAGATAATGTTTAAAGCGTTTTTGGTAAGCAATGGTACCGATCAGGTTCGACTGGATTCGGTCAGTATTGGTTGCGCAAAACAATATGATTGGCCATTTGATAACGCAGTTGATTACGTTTATGATTCAGCGAAAATCGAAGTGAGTGGCGGTTCGGCGAAGTTGCTCGGGGGTAGTGGATCGGGAAAAACTTATGACGAAGGGTTTGATTATATTCCGGATACTGGCTACAATTGGCCATTTGATACGCCGTCGGACTATGCTTATAACTCGAGTGCGATTTCTGTTAGTGGCGGTTTAGCATCGCTACTTAGCACAAGCAGTAACTCATTTCGAGTGACGGAATATTTTTTAGCCACCGGTGCATTTACGAGTACGAGTTATAATTTGACTTTGAATCAAGATTTATCTCCTAATTATTTTGTAATTTTGCAGGGAAGTGATGGCAATGGAACAGCAAGCACTAGAGCAGCTGATAGAAATTATGCTTCTCTGGTCTCTGATCCATGGGGAACTGGCGATTTGAATGTTTCGACTGGAAATAATGTTATTGGTTTATATCGAAGAGGGGCAACAGATTCCTGGGTTGGAGTAGCAACTGTGGTGGAATGCTTGACTGACTGTGCGGCTTCTGGCTTTAGTTTGCTCGGTGTAGAAAGAGTTACGCACCTTACTACGGCAACGACTGGAACTGATACTTCGGCTACTTCTTGGGCAAATTTAAATAAAATAATGTTGATGGGCGGATTCAATGGCGCCGGTTGTGATACTATCGGTACAGCAGTTGGGCATCACAAGGCATGTCAAAATCGAATATATCCATCAGGAACAAACACGATTAATTGGGCAAGAAATGCAACGGGCGGAACTTTGACGACGGCGTATAGTACGGTAATGGTGGTTCAATGGGGCAGTGGCTGGAATATGCAGAGAGTAACGGTAACTGGCTCGGCCGGTGGAACGAATGCGGATGCGACAACAGAATACAATACAGCAGCGATTAGTTCGGTTGCTCGAGCCAATACCTGGGTTTGGGGAACTGGTTGGACAGCAGCGGGTGGTTTGGGAAATGGTGCGGAAGGAGTTTTGATAACACTAGGAAATGGTGTAGCGAAAAATACCAA
>JAUSMW010000215.1 GCA_030645815.1 Candidatus Saccharimonadota bacterium | reverse complement strand
CCTATCAATTAGCAAAGATCAAGCCAAAACTCTCCTAGATACCGCAGGCATCCCGCAAAATACCCGCGCTCAAGCCCTGTCGCTCGAGCAGTGGTATACTCTACTCAGTAACTTAGCATAAGGATTATACTGATGGACGATCAAACCCAACCTAACACACAGCCGCCACAGCCCGTCGTTGTCACCCACAGGAATGTGGGCAGAGGAAAGACAATCTTGCTCTTGGTAGTAGGATTATTGCTCGTTGCATCATTTGCGGGCAATGTGCTTATGTATCTTGATAGACAGGCGCCTGATTCGAGCTCAAAAAAGACAGACACAAAGAGTACGCAGCCAATCACGAAAATTGATAATGCGGCCGACCAAGCCCCGGCTGGGTTCGTGAAATATGAAGACGCCAATACAGGAGTCTCATTCTATTGGCCAAAAATATGGGGCGACAAGGCCAATGTTAGTTCCGGGCTGGTCAGTAGCTACGTCGTTAAACTTGCATACACTAATGACCTTAAATATAGCGAGGAGCAAGGCTTCTGGGTCTACGCAAATAATGCAATCGACAAAACGAAAACGGTAGGGGACACGGCGTACAGTGATGTGGCGTCATCCTCTGTATTGCTCAAGAACAAAGACCTAACGGTGTATGACTTTGGTTTTGGAGATGCAGAGTGTGGTTCAGAGAAGCCAACCCTAGTGAATAATGGGTATGTCGTCCAAATAAACATCCCAATCTCCTGCACCGAAGTGGATAAGCAAGGTAATGAAACTGGGCAGGTTTCCCTAACTGTCAACAACCAAAAGGTATTTCTGGACGCCAAGCAAAACCGGGCAAATACACGGACACTTATAGACAGCATCACACTTAAGTGAGTACATGCCAGGGCTAGTCAAAGTGCTTAGGTTTATGGTATAATACCTCTTGCGTCAGATGACGTATACGAGGGGCTGAATGTTAAGCTCGACGTTGGACTTTATCGGTTAGATCAGCAGGTCGCTTGTCAGCGTATAGACAAATTTAATAGATGCAAAAACACCTATTAGCAACGCTGTAGACAAAGTCTTGGCTCTTCGCGAGTCACTACAAGTCCGCACGCTTG
>JAUSMW010000211.1 GCA_030645815.1 Candidatus Saccharimonadota bacterium | reverse complement strand
GTCAGTGGGTTTTACCCGTTAAACTCAGGAGCTGCAACCCTTTCCGATACCCCACTCTTTTTTATTCCGGACAGTAGTGCGCGAACGCGGGTATCCATATCAATGAATTTTTGTAGTAAGCACTAAGGAATCAGTTGTTGCTATGAACGTACTATTTATCCACCAAAACTTTCCCGCCCAGTTTGTGCACCTGGCACCAGCGTTGGCAGCAGATCCTAAAAATGATATTCGTGCGCTCACACCCAGCAATCGCCCTTGTCCGGCTGGTGTAAAACTGCACACCTACAACATCAAACGTTCGAGTAGTAAAGACATACACCCATGGCTTACCGATATGGAAACCAAAACCATACGAGCCGAAGCGGCATTTTGGGGCGCTATGCAATTAAAAAAAGAAGGCTTCATGCCCGATTTAATTATTGCCCACCCCGGTTGGGGCGAAAGCCTGTTTTTAAAAGATGTATGGCCACATGCAAAGCTCGTACTTTACTGCGAGTTTTATTATCAGACGGTTGGTGGTGATGTAAATTTCGATCCGGAATTTTCAACACCGGAATTGGATATAGCCTGCCGTTTAAAACTTAAAAATGCCAATTTCGATTTACATCTACTACAAGCTGATGCCGGCATATCGCCAACACACTTTCAGCGCTCTACGTTCCCCAAACACTTCCAAGATAAAATTTCCGTCATACACGATGGCATAGACACCAACCGCATAAAACCCAATGCCCAAGTCACTATGCGCTTGAATGGAATGGAGCTAACCAAGGATGATGAAATCATCACCTTCGTAAACCGTAATCTGGAACCCATGCGCGGTTACCATATTTTTATGCGCGCCTTGCCGAAAATCCTCAAAGAAAACCCAAAGGCGAGAGTGATTATTGTCGGCGGTGATGATGTGAGTTACGGCAGTAAGCCCCCAGAGGGCACAACCTGGAAACAACTCTTTTTAAACGAAGTGTGTGATCAGCTCGACTTAAGTCGTGTCCATTTTGTAGGAAAACTGCCATATCCAGATTTTATCCAGCTATTACAATTGTCCACCGTGCATGTGTACCTGACTTACCCGTTTGTGTTGAGTTGGAGTTTGTTAGAGGCGATGAGTGCAGGTTGTGCGATTGTGGCGAGTGATACGGCGCCGGTGCGGGAAGTGATAAAACATAATGAGACTGGATTGTTGGTGGATTTTTTTGATGTAAGCGCACTTGCCGGTCAAGTGTCATATTTGTTGAGAAATCCAGCAGAACGGTATCGGCTGGGTGAAACTGCAAGAGATCTTATTCTGCAGCAGTATGATCTTGAAACTATATGTTTACCAGGGCAGAGGTTGTGGGTTGATGTTATTGGATCTCGATGAAATTACATATAAAACCCAAGTGTTGATTGTGGGAAAGGATTTGCAGTATTAGTGCGGGTATAATAAAAATCGCTAATTACAAAGGATTAATTTGATTATCTAGGTGACTTATGAAGTTTATGTATGTTGTGTTATTTTTTTTATCAATTGCATCTGTTGCATTTTATACATTATTGAAAAATAACGCTCCCGGTTACTGCAAAGTGCAAGAGCGCTATATTTCTGACGAAGAATTTATTGGTGCAGCAGTTTCGGTGGTTAGAGTGCATGCAATAGCATATGAAAAGAAGAAAAGTGAAAGTAGTTTTTTTGCAAATTGGAATGGTTATATTCCCTCTGCTAGTGATACAAACTGTTGTGTGACTAACAGGAGAGAAACACAGTCTATTTATCGGCGTATTTTTGGATCACAGCTAGTAGAAGTGTGGGTTTCGCCGACTTTAAAAAATAAAACTGGCCACTGGGCCAATGTTATTGGCTTCAAATTTGATGTTTGTGGTGCGTTGATAGACTCTGATCTTAACGTTAGATCTACTGATCGTAATTTAATTACAACTAAAACCCTATTGATGGAAATGTAGTCATGGCTTATGAATGGAGTGATATAAATATATATGAAATCACAATGCTGCATTTGTATGGGAGATGTTATGTGCCAGAAAATCGTGCCACAGCTGACTCTCTCTCTGCAGCACAGGATGTGCAAATGGGTTTAACGATGAAAGACTCACTACATTTTCAAATGTTAGTTGTATTCACCTACTTTGGTTTGCTAACTACCCTCTCTATTCAATTTGGAAAATTACCTATCTGGATTCTATCCAGCTACTGCAATTATCCAGTGCGCATGCGGGCCTGATTTGTCCCTTTGTATTGGGGTGAGGTTAGCTGGAGCAATGAATGTATGCGATTGTGGCAAGTGATACGGCGTCGATGTGTGATTAAACGTAGTGAGTCGGATTTCTATTAGGATTTTGATGCGAATCAATCTTATTAATAAATTTTATTTCAGAAGGATTTTGACATGATTGGCTTGATTGCATTACTATTTTTTGTGTTATGGGGATTTATTGCTTATAAACTTTCAAAGTTTTTAACGAAAAAAATGAAGGCTGAAAATCCTAGAAAAATAGCCATACCAATATTAAGTGTCTTGATATTTTTTGTCCCAGTTGCTGATGAAATTATTGGGGGGATTCAGTTTAGATTGTTATGCAATAGAGAGGCTTTAGTTGCAGATTATGATGAAAATTCAATGGGGAGAAAATTGGTTTCTGTTGGTGCTGTTAGTTATGAATTAAGGGAATACACTTTGCCGATAACTAAATTACATTTTTCATACGAAGATATAGACAGCAAAGAGATTATGATAAGTTGGAATTATTTTAAAGCGAAAGGTGGGTTTGTTGCTCGTTCATTAAATATTTTTGGTTCGGATGCGCCTTACACATTTAATGGCGTCTGTGCTCCTGAAGTTAGTGGTAGTGAAATATTCAAAAGGCTTAATGTTGAAGTTCAATATAAATAAGGGCTTAGATTATGAATGTTATTGCGGATGATTTTATCAATGCTCTTTTAGCTGATGCTACTTATGCATTGGAAGTGAGTGTTGCAAATATCAATACTAGCGATAGCATGCTCGGTACAGGTGTGTAGTAAACCTTGTGAAAATAATTTAGGATTTATCTGGTGAATGAGTTTATTTAAGAAAACATTAGGTTATATTTTTCCGTAGGCGTCATTTCGACAATTTTTGTATTTTTAGTATTAATTATTGGTGTCATAAGGTTATTAAAGTTTTTACTTATAAAAATGAGGTGATCACTACATACTTTGTTTTGGGAAATTTATTTTTGCTAACATCACTTGTTTTTGTTGTCTATTTTTTTATTGAGTTTTTTGCTGCAGGCACGGGTAGTGTAAATGGTCTTATGATTCTTATGGTCATGCCTGTGCCAGCCTTTTTTGTATTTTCTATGTTGTTTTTTCCATAAAATAAGTTAAAAAGTAAAAATTTTATAGCAATTAACTATTTTATCTATCTGGCAATAGGCTTTTCATTTTGGCAATACGGGAGTATGGAATGCGGAGCGTATTGCGTTCGAACTTGCACGCAATCAAGCCCATGTATTTATCGGCACGGATAGCAATGATGTGTTGACTGGCGATAACGGTGGTAATTCGAGTGCAGCAAACGATAATATTTTCATGATCAGGAAATAGGCGCATTAAATAGTTTACAAATTAATCCGGATTGGTATTATTGCTGCTGTATAAATACCCACCAAATTAACAAGGCAATGGATGGTGCAGTTTCCCCAACTGCATATCTTGATTACAACGGATGTAAAAAATGGAATTGATTATGAAACAGTACAAACCCCCGATTTTATTTCTGAGCTTTCAGCTCCCAATCTTTTCCCAAGTAAGGAAAAACTATGAAGCCATTCTTCAAGTTCATTGTCATTGTTTCAATTATTCCACTAATAACTGGGTTGTATTTTTTTGACAATATCAAAGGGTATTACCAGTTTAAGCAGTATTGTGCAAAAGAGGGAGGTTTGCGTATAGCAACCCCACTGGAAAAAAATGTAGGTTGGCTGGCGGATGATTATTGGGATGCCCGCACTGCCTTTTTATTAGATCACGTGGCATTTGTTCGTTATACGGATAAAGAAGACGGGAAAACTTATGATTTGCAATATTTTGGCGGTAATCAACAAAAAGATAGTTCATACAACAAATCGATTGCAGATGAATCAAAGTCAGTGATTTATAAGTGGGTATATGTTAATGACCAGATTGCTGGAGAGTTACGATTGGGTAGATTCGGTTATGCCATATTGGATAGTAATAGCAATGGCGTTTTGTCCCGTTACTATGGTTTTTCCTATTTGATATTTGATAGATCTAAGGCGCCATTGGATTCAAAGTCCGTCGTTGATTGCTTTTTTTATCCGGCACAGCATAAGGGCGAGGTCGATGGCTGGGTAACAGCACTAAACAGTGGTTTTAGAAATTAATTTAAAGGAGTTAATAGAATGGCTATTACAAATATTGAAGTTCTTATTAGGTTTCTGAGTACAGCTAAAGCGAGTGATACGGCGCCGATGCGGGAACTAATTAAGCATAATGAAACAGGTTTTTTGGTGGATTTTTTTGATGTGAATGCCGTTGCTGAGCAGGCCTCCTATTTGTTAAATAATTCAACAGAGCGACAGGGGCTGGGTGAAACGGCAAAGGACTTTGTTTTACAGAAGTATGATTTACAGTCAGTGTGTTTATCCAGTCAACAGGAATGGATAAGGTCATTAGTTTAATAATAGAGTAATAGTAATAACGCAAAGGAAAATTTATGTTTTTATTTTTAATTTACATCGTCTATCTCGCCCTTTGGGTTTTATTGATTTACGTATCGTGTTTTATTGTCTGGAAAATTTCAAAATCAAAAAAGATAGCGGCGATGGTTGGCTCAGTTGCTTTTTTGATTATGTACTGGCCAGCGTTTGGTGATTATATTCCTACTTGGTGGGCGCATAAACAGTTATGCGAAAAAGAGGCTGGGTTTAAGGTTTATGTAACTCCTGAACAATGGGCAAAAGAGAATCCTGGGATTCTTGAGACTTTGGTGCCATACCGTGATGACGCAATAAAAGAGGGGGTTGTGCTTGGAAATGAAAGGATTGGGCTTAAATTTGCAATCTATCCATATCCGAATTTAAATGTTAGAAAATCAGTATCTACAATTATTGATATAAAAAATGGTGAGGTGTTGGCAGAAGATATTGATTTTAGGCGAGGCTACATAAATTATTCTTCTGATGGTATTGCAGCGGTTAAGATTTGGTTGTTTTTGCATTCATGCTATTCACAAGAAGAGCTTAAGGAAATAGTTAAAAAAAGAAAATATTTTTTAACTAAACTAAAAACTATATGGGGTAATTAAGGATGACAATTTCTACATTTTCATATTTTGATTTTTCAAGTTTGACGGAAGCGTCCTATGCATTTTTTGGTACAGCGATTGACTTTGAGAGTGATTTAATAAATGAAGGATTTTCGGTTTCACAAGCCAAAGACTTGCTCTCCCGTTGGAGGGTTGGCCCCCATGTTGAAGATACTGACAGCTCTTTTTCCATGACCCTATTTGAGGGTGTGAATTCAAGTGATGGGTTTGTGCTTGCTTTTCGCGGCACCCTAGGTGTGGGCGATTACATAACAGATGTTGGGGATATTGTTGCAGATGGCGTTGCACTGGATCAAATTGTTGATTTGGTCAATATGTGGGCCTGGTTAAATTCTGCAGGGGTGTACGCTGCCGCAAAATTAGAAACTTTGGTGGTGGAGACTGCTTTGCTTCGAGCTGCAGCTGGTCCCCTTTATTTTGAATATTTAGAAACGTTGAAACTACGGGATGACGTTGTTATTGATCTCCCGACAAATACAGTTCGCACCGTGGTCTGGCAACAATCTGATGTTCTATTTGATGAAGCAAAATATAGGCAAGGGTCTGGTTATGGTGGGCAAATAGCAGCCAGAGGTCTCACTGTTGTAGGGCACAGCTTGGGCGGACATTTATCGGCTGCGTTTACGAGGCTCTTTTCCAGTGTTGGTGCTAATTCACTTTCTATTAATGGCGCTGGGTTTGGCATTCTAGGTCTTAATGGTTTTGCAAATAATAATGTGTCCAATTTATTTAAAATGCTTGGCGGCATGGATGCATTTAATTCAGGAAGTGTTTTGAATTTATATGGGGATAAAAATCCAGAATTTGTAACACAAAATTTGCTGTTGCAACAATCCGGTGCTCATGTGCCGGTATTTATTGAGCAGCCATACCCCTGGTCTAATGTAGTAGGGCATTCAGTTTCGCCAATAGTAGATACTCTTGCTATCTATGATCTTTTTTTTAGAATGGAAAAGAAGGTACAGCTAAATGGTTTGTTAACTATTTTCAATTATTCTTCTGCTGATGCTGCAACAAGCCTTGAGATGGTGGTCAAATTACTGGGTAAGGTTTTTAACATTGGTTTAAAACCATTTATGCGGGATGATCGCGAATCACTTCATGCAAATATCGATGTTATTAGAAAAAGTCAAAGTTTTACTAATGTTGCTGATAAGGTATCAATTAAAACTCAAGTTAATTTAAACGCTGCATATACCAATTTTGGGCAATTTTTGTCGCTTTATTTTGCACTACCTTTTGTAATTGAAGGTGTCGAATCGGATCTCTCTAATTTACACGCTGATCTTTATACTTCTTGGAGCGCAGACCAAAACCTAAGTGCAGAAGATCGCAAAAACGGTAAAGCCAATTTCTCTGATGAATGGTATCAAGACAGCGCTACATATCTGCAATTGCTGATGGAGCGAAATAAAAACGATATTGATAAGTTAGAAAGCTCTGATCCCGATGGAAAAAATGGTTTTTACATTAAAGTCGTTAATAACGATAACGACGCCCACCATATTTTTTCTGGTTCCACTGACGCAAGTAATTACTTTCAGAATCCTGCGGCTCCCAGAATTATTTTAGGTACAATCAACGACAACGACAATGCAACGCGTGGCGGAGATGGCAACGACCGTATTTACGGTTTAGGTGGCGATGACAAACTCAATGGATTAAAAGGCAACGATGTCCTTGATGGTGGTGCCGGAAAAGACGAGTTGCTTGGCGGTGAAGGCGGCGATCTATTATTGGGCGGTGCCGGAGACGACGTTCTAAACGGTGGTGAAGGCAACGATATATTAAAAGGAGGTGCCGATAACGATACCTATAAATTCACAGGCGATTTTGGGCGCGATATTATCCTCGACAATGATGGTACCGATGTTATCGATATCGACGGCGTTGTTGTCGGGGAATTAAAACAAACCGCAAAAGACAGCCTTACCTATACGAATGCTGCGGGCACTGTAGAGGCGGTGCTAATTGACAATGGCGATAGCAAGTCATTGCTCATCAATTCTGCGTCAAACCGTAGTAACAGCGTCACGATTGATAACTGGGCTACTGGAAAGTTTGGGGTCACTTTAACAGAAGCGAATGAAGAGAACGCCTCGTTGCCCCACAGCATTACCGGTGACGGTAATGGCAATCAATTATTCCCTCATGCTGAGCCAAATAAACATTATTCGTCCACCGAAATTCACGGTGGGCTGGGTGTTGATTTTATCCATGGTAGTACTTCTGCTGATCGACTCTACGGTGAAGGTGGCGATGATTGGATTACTGCTGGGGCAAATCATGGAAAGGTATCAAGCCTGGACAGCTCGATTGTAATAGTTCCCGCAGGTGGAGGGGGTAAAGACTTTATTGATGGTGGTGATGGGGATGATGTTATTTCTGGGCTTGCTGATCGATCCGAGTGGTACGGTGGTAAGGGGAATGACATGTTACTGGGCGGCAGTGTCATGCATATGTTCCAACTATCAATGCCAAAAATAGATGCGAGCTTGGATGATGAGTTGTTATCAGATATGGCATGGCGCGATTTCAGTAGTTTGCTTAAATCCGGGTTTACGATTGATCAGGAAGTCAAAGATGGCGCCACAATTTATGGTTACTCCGCTTGGGCTGGCATCGAGCCTGGTACTTATACCGGCACTTCTGCAATGGGAAATGGCTGGCAATATAGGTTTACCTTTAGTGCCAACCCACCGCTAGAGGATCCATCAGACAAGAATCGGGGAGTGTCCAATTATTCATATCTTAATGGCGCTGATGTCTCGTGGGGTGGCAATATCTCGTTGGATTACCGTCATCCTGCTTTCAATGATGGTGAGTTTACTGCCAACAATTTATACACCCAATTTCGATTGTCACCAAAAGAGTTGGCTTCTGGACTGACTAAAAAAGATGTGGAGGATCGAGCGCATTTGAATTTGCACGGTGGCGAAGGCGATGATTTGCTATTGGGTTGGTATGCACGCGATGAAATGTATGGCGATGAAGGTAATGATGCACTGTTTGCAAGTGATGGTAATGATTTACTGGATGGTGGTGAAGGCAATGACACATTAGCAGGTGGGTGGGGAAATGATACCTTGCTCGCAGGGGAGGGGGATGACTTACTGATTGGCGATGATGTCGGGGCTTCTATTCAGGGTGCTGCGGATGTTTTGTATGGTGGTGCTGGAAAAGACACCCTGCATGGAAATGCCGGAGATGATTATTTACATGGCGGTTCCGGCGACGATGATTTATACGGAGGAGACGGTAATGATTATTTATTCGGTGGCGAAGGAGCAGATTTTCTTCTGGGTGACGCAGGCGATGACATCCTTGTTGGTGATATCGGCGATAGTGGCTGGGGTGGTGGACAGAATAACGACATTTATATTATTGAAAATGTTGTCTTTACCAACAGCGAGCTGGAAGCTGCTGCTAATGCATCACCGGCGCAAAATGCCAATGTTCTATCTAACATCACGCCAACTGCTGCGCCAAATAGCCAACCCGCTAACACCATCAGTCTTTTTGATGACGACGGCAATAACACTTTGGCAATTGCCGGTGCAACACTGCTCGAACAAATTAGCCTTACTGCACAGGGGCAAGATTTAATCCTGCGTGTGGGCAATGGTGAAATATTTATCGTTAATGGCCTAAACAATACAATTAATCAAATAGTGTTTGGTGATTCAGCAGAGACCCTGGTTAGCCAAGCACAAATCGGCAATATAAACACCCACGCTGTTGCTATGGATGATGTTATTGCCACGCGCTTAACTAACGATATTGCACGCACCGCGCAAGCTGCGGGTGGCATGCTGGTGGGTGGTTTGGGTAATGACACTTTAACAGCACATGCCGGTGGCTCTACTTTCCTCGGCAGCAAAGGCAATGATCTACTGATCGGCAATAGCGGTGACGATGTTTATGTTATTCGCGCTAATGATGGGCAAGACACCATCACCGAAAGCGGCGGCAATAATAAAATTAAATTTGCTGAGGGCATTACCCCTGAGCAAATAACTCTACACCGTGGCAATGGAAATTTGCTGGTACTGGTTGCCACTGGTGAAAGCATCACTGTCAACGGTATGTTCAATACCACCACGGGCGAGGTGAATGCCAACAATGCGATTCAATCCATTGAATTTGCGAATAAAACCCAGTGGGATTTAACCCGGATTCTGCAAGAAGCGGAAAAAGGCATCACCTTAACAGGCACTGATTATGTGGATGTACTCACCGCCTACGAAAGTAATGACACGCTTATCGGTGGCAAGGGCAACGATAAATTGCAAGGCGATAAGGGCGATGACCATTATCACTTTGACCTCAATCACGGTGCAGACACAGTCACTGATTTAAATGGCTATGATCGCATCCATTTAGCGGATGGTATCAGTGAAACACACGTTAGCCTGCGCAAAGATACCAACAATAATCTCATCATCCGTATTAACAACACCGACAGTATTACCGTTACCGCCATGTTTGATGCACAAGGTGCATTAACGACAAGTGCTATAGAAGAAATTCATTTTGGCAATACGGGAGTATGGAATGCGGAGCGTATTGCCTCTGAACTTGCACGCAATCAAGCCCATGTATTTATCGGCACAGATAGCAATGATGCGTTGACTGGCGATAACGCCAATCAAACGTTTGTGGGGCATAAGGGCGATGACCAACTGAATGGCGGCGCGGCTAATGATACTTATCAATACGCATTAGGTGACGGCAAGGATGTTATTCAGGATGTAAATGGAATAGATCGTTTGCAATTAACAGGCGTTACAGAAAATGGCGTTGTTGCACGTCGTGTGGGTGCGGATTTACAGCTAACTATTAATACTAGCGACAGTATCACCATCAAAAATGCCTTTGACGTAAAAGCCGCTAATGTTGTAGCGCCTGGGATAGTCAGCATTATTGAGCAATTACAAAATCGTTGGCTATCACAAGCCGAGGCATTGATTGAAACCCATTATGGATTAACCGGTAGCGGTAACATGCTGCTGGAGTTTGAAACGGATGCCGTAGGTGGCCACGCAGCACACGTTGAGACAAGCTACTTCGTGGGTGCCAATACAAGTGCAACCGTAAAATTGGTGATTGATTTAGCTGATTTTGCTGAGCTGCCCAATGGTGATGGTTATTTATATTACGATCGCATTATCGCGCATGAAATGGTGCATGCGGTGATGTCGCGTAATCTGAATACTTCGGTATTGCCTGGTTGGTTTAATGAAGGTGTTGCTGAATTTATTCATGGTGCAGATGAGCGTGTTACGGCTGATCTTGGCGTTATTGGTGTCCAAAATAATTTCAATTTACTGTTTAAAACCACTGTTGGTTCACCGGGTATTGGTGCTGGATATTCGGTCAGTTATATTGCAGTTAAGTTGTTGGATAAAGAAATTCGTGACCAAGGTGGGCTTGGTATTAAAGAAGTGTTTGATCAACTAAAAGCGGGTAAAACATTGGATCAGGCACTTACTATTGTAAGTGCTGCACATGGTGGAATGTCAGGGGTGTGGAATAATCTTGCATCCTTCGAGTCCCATTTTTTAACGGTAGGTTTTTCGCTATACCCAACACTGCTTAATTTGTCTGATGCCGATACCGGCTCAATTGCAGGGTCGGATTACGGCAACACTTCTTTATCGGCTGAATCTGTACTTCCTGAAATATCGACTGGCCCCACAAAAAATTTCACGCTCGTTATACCTGAACAATATATTCCATCACCGGAAATGAACGGCGTATTAGAATCCATCGGGTTCGATTTGGGTGCGGAGTGGGATCTTGCTCGCATTACACAAGAAGTGCTCAAGCCAACGAATGGTGATGACACTATTCATGCTTTTGACACCGATGATGTATTGTCAGGCTCCCAAGGCAATGATCAATTATTTGGTTACGCTGGCAATGATGTTTATCGTTATGTATTAGGTGATGGTAGTGATGTAATTGTTGATAGTGCGGGGGCAGATCAAATTGAATTTGGTGCGGGTATTCTGGCCGCTGAAATTGAATTATCTCGTGACTCATCGAACAATTTAATTATCCTATTAAAGGATCGTTCAACTATCACTGTTAGTGATGCATTTACAGTGGATGGAGAATTGAGCCCCAATAGCATCGAATCCATTAAATTTTCGAATGGCGATATATGGGATAGTGGAACAATTTTTCTTGAGGCTAATCGCGTTAGGGCAATTGTTTTTCAAGGTACTGATGAAAGTGAAATCCTGTATGGGTCTGATGAGGGAGATATTTTAATTGGTGGATTGGGTAATGATGTTCTTTATGGTGGCGCCGGTGATGATGTTTATCATTACCAACTTGGCGATGGCAATGACCGTATAAAGGATCCCTTGGGTATTAATGAAATAAAATTTGGCGATGCAATATTCCCCTCAGAAATAGAGCTAAAGCAACTATCTGCGAATAGTCTCTACATTAAGTTTAAGGATGGAGCAAATATTGAAGTTGGCAGTTCAGTTATTCATGGTTTGGATATTGCCAGTCTGCGTTTTGCAAATGGTGATCTATGGGACGCAGCCTATATAAAAAACAAAGTGCATACTGGTACTGAAGTTAACGATAAGCTTTATGGTTGGAACGATAGTGATTCGATTTATGGTTATGGAGGCGCAGATTCCATTGAATCTAATGGTGGCGATGATGTGTTAACGGGAGGGGCGGGTTCAGATGTGCTATGGGGCGGAGAAGGGAATGATGCCTATCATTATTCGATCGGCGATGGGTTAGATACAATCAAAGCGTCTGAAGGTAAGGATAGATTAGTTCTGGATGTTGGAATTTCTGAAGCTGATGTCACTCTACAACGCATAGATAAGAATAATGTCATCGTTTCTTTCCTACAAGGCGGTAGCGTTCTTCTACAAAATATGTTTGTTATGAATGGATATTACTCATTCGAAAATGAAGGTGCATTCAGTGACCTGGCACCTATTAAAGAGATTGTTTTCAATAACCATGTAGTATGGGATTTAGAGACGATTAAAGAAAAATTAAAACCTATTGGATCCGATTCATCTGAAGCATTGCATGGGTTTGACTCTGATGATCTTATTCATGGTTTTGCCGGTGAAGATGACATTAACGGATACTCGGGAAATGACACGCTGAATGGTGGCGACGGCGACGATCGATTATCCGGGGGTGCAGGTAATGATCAGCTGATTGGTGGTGCTGGTTCTGATAGTTTGTTTGGCGGGCTGGGTGATGATAGCTACTACCTTAATGCAGAAGATGTTAAATCCGGGAGTTATTTTAGTCAATTTACCGACGGAGATTATCTTCGTGATGAGGGTGGGGTAGACACCCTTTATTTAACCGAAAATTTCGAATCAGATTTTAAATTTATTGTAGATGGAAAATCCCTTTATTTTGTAGACGAAAATAAAAATTATTTCGAGATAAATTTCGGTAATGAAATTACCGAAGATACCCTGATTGAGAGCGTGGTTTTCGCTGATGGTGTCACTCTGAGTATTCATGAAATATTGGCGCGAAGTAAATTTTCGACCCCACTTTTGCATGGCCATGTTGAAATTCGTGGTGAAACGAATGATGTGTTGGAAGGTACCGCCGGTAACAATCGTTTATGGAGTGCGGGGGGAGATGATACCTACTACGCAGGTTTAGGCGTTGATACATTATATGGAGGTGATGGAGATGATAGATACATTATTAAAGCCGGAGACGGCTATAAACTGATTGGTGATTCCGGCGGCAATGATGTCATTCAATTTGGTGCTGGCATCGACCCTGAAGATCTCATGGTTTCCAAGAACGGTGATTATCTCTATTTTTATAATCGCAAAGGTCAATTTATTGTTGTTGAGGATTGGTCTTCTCTGCAAAAAATCGAGCGAGTTGAGTTTGAGGGTGGTGATGTATGGGACTCAGCTATTATTCAGCAAAAAATTGAGTCAACTCAATTAATTCCTAATTTTGTCACTCAGGAAAATATTTCATATAATTCGTTCACCACCAACCAGCACACAGGAGTATTTATTGCGGCTTTTAATGCTGTTACCGTAACTGGAGGGAATGGTGATGATACAATTGTTTCGGCAAAAGCTCGTGATACTGTTCACATGTATGGGGGGGCTGGTCGTGATAGTTTCATTATAAATCAGGGGGGACCCAAAAGAGTTAGAGATTTTGATGTTGCATCAGATTTTTTAGTGTTTTCGGATGTTTATAAACTTCATGATCTTGATTTTCAAGTTAGCAATTATTATATCGGTAACTCTCAAGTCAGTACGCTTAATATCTATGATCAAACAGGTAATTCCTCTGCCTTAATTGGTAGCGCAGTAGTGAGTTATCTAAAGATACTCAATCCATATCAAGAACCTGAATTGTATGGCGATGGTTTCTCCACTTTAAGCCAGTTTATTGTTTTGGCTAACGGGGAAAAATACTCATTTAGTGATTTATTAAAAGCAAACCTGCAAATAACTGATGGTGATGATGATCTTCGCTTGGTTGATGACGCAGATAATATTGATTCCGGCCTTGGTAATGACTATATAAATGGAGGGGCTGGCGATGACACCTTAAATGGTGGTGAAGGAAATGATAATATTTTTGGTGGGATGGGGAATGATCAGATTGAGGGTGGCAATCATAATGATCATTTAAAGGGTAGCTATGGGAATGACTACATCAGTGGAGGTAATGGATTTGATACCCTATCTGGAGGGTATGGTATAGATACCCTTATAGGTGGTGCGGGTGATGATATGTTTTATGCATATCAAACGGGAAATGTGTCTAACTCTGAGCTATCAGATACTACCTACATTTATCGATTGGGCGATGGTAATGACACAATTTTGGATTGGGCTGGGGACGATAAGCTTATCTTCGATCAAGGTATCGCTGCTGCTGATGTAGCGGTCGAACGAATCGATTCAGATCTTTTGATTAAAATTCACCAAGGAGGGTCAATTCTCATTAAAGACTCACTATTGAATGGTGTCCCCGCGCTAGGCTTTATTGAGAAAATTGAGTTCTTCGGGGGGCTAACTTGGGATAAGGGCACAATAGTCGCCAAAATTTCGGGCATTGATAATGTACCTCCACCCATACCGACTGCTGAATTTAACTCAGTAGGATCAATTGTTATGGGTTATGCAGAGGCCAACTCTCTTGTTGAAGTAAAATCTTCAAATGGTTTACTTCTGGGCAGTGGAACTGCTGATTCAAATTCAGGTGCATATACAATTACATTGGCTACAGCTTTAATTAATAACGAAACCGTAAACGTTACCGCAAAAGATACTACTGGAAATATTTCTATTGCTAAATCCATCCTGGCTCCAGATTTAACTGCACCGCTTTTGCCGACAGCGAATTTTGATGCAACAGGAAAAGTTATTAGCGGTTTTGCAGAAGCAGGCAGTATTGTTGCAATTAAAAACGCTAACAACACCAGCTCATTGGGTACGGTTACCGCCCATGCAACAACGGGCGCTTATTCAATAACCTTGGCGACGGCATTAATTAATAAAGAAACAGTCAACATTACCGCTACAGATGCAGCCGGTAATGTATCCCTTGCACTTCCAGTCGTTGCCCCTGATGTTGCTGCGCCTAATCCGTCGCCACTCATTATTCAGGCAGAAAACTACACATCAATGAGCGGTGTGCAAAAAGAAAACACCAGTGATGTTGGCGGTGGTCAGAACACTGGTTATATAGATGCAGGCGATTGGATGGCTTACAACAATGCCGCGTTTAACGTACCAGCAGAAGGCCGTTACCGGGTGACTTATCGCGTTGCTAGCCTCAATGGCGGCGGGCAACTAACGTTAAAAGAGCTGAGCACCGATGCTGCACTGGGCTCGATTTCGATTCCTAAAACATCGGGTTGGCAAACGTGGGTTGATGTCACTCAAGAAATCACCTTGAGTGGCGGCGAGCATAACTTCAAACTCGCGGCGGATATTGGTGGATTCAATATTAACTGGTTTAAATTGGAGCCATTGGCTCCTGTAGCGCCAGATATTACACCTCCGGTACAACCCACGGCAGGGTTTGATTCGCAAGGCAAAATCATTACCGGCATTGCCGAAGCAGGCAGCGTTGTTGTTGTTAAAAACGCTAACAACACCAGCACATTGGGTACGGTTACCGCTGATGCAACAACGGGCGCTTATTCAATAACCTTGGCGACGGCCTTAATTAATAAAGAAACAGTCAACATCACCGCTACAGATGCAGCCGGTAATGTATCCGTTGCGCGTGTAGTTGTTGCACCTGATGTTGCTGCACCTAATCCGTCGCCACTCGTTATTCAGGCAGAAAACTATACCTCCATGAGCGGTGTGCAAACGGAAAACACCAGTGATGCGGGTGGTGGTCTCAATGCGGGCTGGTTGGATGGGGGCGATTGGATGGCCTACAACAACGCTGCGTTTAAGGTTCCGGCAGAAGGCCGTTACCGGGTGACTTATCGTATTGCTAGCCTCAATGGTGGGGGGCGCTTAACGTTAAAAGAGTTGAGCACCGATGCTGCACTGGGCTCGGTTTCGATTCCTAAAACATCGGGTTGGCAAACGTGGGTTGATGTCACTCAAGAAATCACCTTGAGCGGCGGTGAGCATAACTTCAAGCTCGCTGTGGATGTGGGTGGGTTTAATGTTAACTGGTTTAAGTTGGAGCCATTAGAGCCGACTGCGTCAGTTATGACACCACTCGCGAAATCCTCAGCGATGATTGATTGGCAAGACCAAGTCACAAATGGAATCGCAGCAGTGGGCAATGTTGTCGCTGTTAGCGATGTGAACAACACCGGCTCACTGGGCACAGTTACAGCGGAGTCAATCAAGGGCGTTTACGAACCTGCCGTCATTGCGGCAGAAGTTAGTAGACTAAAAACTGATTACGAGAGTGTTCATTACGTCAGTAGTAATGATGTCTTGATTCAGGCTATGGCATCATTTGTTTCAGGGACTGGTGTGGATACTCGTTATCGATCTACAAATGCCGAGCAAAGCCCATTGATGATCGCGGTCGGAAGTTAAACGCTTGGTAATACGATCCGGCGAAAATATTGCGATCAATATGAGTAGCCGGATTCTTTTTTTAAGAGCTTCCTTTTGTCAATGCTACGTATTTTTATCGTTAATAGCCGCAGAGGATTTTTGTCGAACCTCCGCTCTTGGCGATAGCCGATACTGGTTGCAAAAAAATTTACAGGCAACGTTGATTTTTTGGGAATTAGTTTACAAACACTTTCAAACATCAGACCAATAAAAAAGCCCGCACCATTATTTGTGCGGGCTTTTTACATTGGACTAAAATAATATCGCGCGGAACCTAATTAGATATAGTAATTCGCATCAATAATTTCCCCCAGTTCTACAGTGCCAACCTGCGGTTGTGCTTTGAGCCAGGCGAGTAATTTTGCTTTGTCGGCTTCAGTCGCTGAGCCGTAGCGTTTACTTGAGCCGATAAAACCGGACAGGCGTTTACTTGATAAGCCGCCGCCAAATACCAGGTTCTCGGCATTGATTGCATCGATAAAAAAGCTATCGACAAATTGGCTGATGGTTTCGTCGGTCAAATCATTTTTGAATTCGCATTCCAATTCAAAACCAAACGTGGCGAACTCGTCTTGAAATAATTTTTTACGCAAACGTTTGCTGCGTTGTGGGGCTTTTTTTGTGTTTGCATTGTCGTTTGCATAGTTTGCTGCGGTCATGGGGTTTTACCTTTCTTTTAGATCATACTGAATAATTTACGGGTTTTACGGTAACGTTGTTCTGAATTATTCGTCGTTCCTGCGGAAGCAGGAACCCAGCTTGTTCATTTTTGTGGATACCTGCGTTCACAGGTATGACGAAGGGGGGTGTTTTCAAAACTGCTTTAGGTTAAGTCCGCGTTGCTGACGCCATTTAAATCCATCAGGGTAGCGACTTGTTTTTCCAATAATTCGACACGGGTTTCTAACACTTGGATTTTTTGCTCTAACTGCGCTACCTGCTCATCATTACCGCTATTGTTCCTGCCAGAAGAAGTGCTTGGGCTGGCAGTGGAGTTTTGCATAGCAGCGATCGCGGCCAAATCCGGCTTGCCGCACAGCAAATGCATATAGCGGTCTTCACGCTGGCCGATTTGGCGGGGAATGTGTACCACTACCGGTTTGGTTTTAGCGCACAGTTGTTGCAGTTTTTCTTCCAGCGCTTGCGGGCTGGCAAATTCGGCCATGCGCTGGGTGCGCGTTAAGATCTCCGCGACGGTTTGTGGGCCGCGCAGTAGCATCACAGTCAAAATGGCTTGGGTTGGTTTATCGACACTGAGTACGCGGGTCAGGCGTTGGTCATAACGCGCGGCGCGGTTGCCGTAATCGACGGCCACAAAATTGCGGTCTTGCAATTCGCTTACCGCGCGCTGTACGGCGCCGCTCTCGTAATTGCTGATTGGCTCGCGGCTGGTTTTTTGGTTGCAGGCCAGCAGCAGGCTATTCAGGGTTAAGGGATATTGGTCAGGTGTGGTGAGCTGTTTTTCCATCAGCGAACCCAGTACACGGGCTTCAATGGCGTTGAGCAGGGCGGGTTCCTCTGGGGCGATATCGTTTTCTATTGGTTCCATTGCGCTGTCTCGGTGGTCTCGAACGGGCTGCCACTCTACGCCAATAGGCTCCAAATTTCACGCTTTACCCAGCCTAAGCCTCATATTGGATAAATGCATCGGCCTCTTCGTAGATTACCTCATCCACCAGTTGTTCCTGATTTTTGCCGTTGCAGTCGATCACTATATCGGCATATTGCAAATACAACGGGCGCCGTTCGGCGTAGACCTCGGCGAAGGTTTGGTTGGCGGGGCGGGCTATGCCGCGGTTGTTCATATTGTGGATACGCTTCTCTAATGACTCGATGCTGACATCCAGAAAAATAATCGGACCGAATTGTTTTAGATGTTGCATTCCGGTCGCGCTGTAAACCGCGCTGCCGCCGGTGGCAATAATATGGCTGGGATACTGCGCATTGAGCAGTACGCGCTCTTCTGCTTCACGCAGGGCGAGATAACCTTTTTCATGCAAGATATCCTGCAGGGTTTTACGGTGCTCCAGTTGGATCAGTAAATCCGTATCGACAAAATCTTTGGCCAGATTTTTGGCCAGTAGCAATCCCAGGGTGCTTTTACCCGCGCCGGGCATACCAATTAAAATCAGGCTTTGGTGATAGGGATTCATAGCGTGCTCCTGCAAGCAATCAGTGTGACGAGGGATTTTTCAACTATAGCGTATTCGCGCCTGATTCTATGCTTTTGCCCGATCAAAGGGTGACTGTGGATAAAAAATTGCAAAAGATAAAAAGCTACAGGCGCACGGAGCGCCTGTAGTTGAAGGTTGAAAGTTGAAGGTTAAAAAATGATGATGCGGGCTAGTGTACTGATCTGAGTATTGCAGGCGAGCTCAATTCATTCAGCAGTAGGTTCCCTACAGGCGCCATTTTGCCGCAGCTCATATTGGCCGCCACGCTTAAATCCGCCGCACGTCGTGCCAAGTCGTTGAAGTTACGCATCACTGCCGGATTGCGCGGATCGGGTATAGCAATACCGGTAAGGAAGCCGGACAGCAGTGCAGGCATGCCGGGCACTGAGTTGTAATCCAGATGCGCGAAAGGTGTGCCGGTTTCCATGAGGTGGCAGCCGCTGCAGGTGTTGAGGGCTAGCTCAAACAATGCGTCATCCCTCACGGTGGCGGGCGGTGGCGTTACCGGTGCTGGCGTCAATGGCACCGTTAACGAGGCTGCAGGCGCATTCCATATCGACATTACCGGCGCACTGCCAGCACCAAAGGGATTGCCCAAGAAGCTCAGGGGAATGGTGTGCTGCCCTGAGGGTGGGCCGACGAGTAATGGCCAATTCGCGTTGATGTAGGTCGCCAGCGTGGCAGAGTTGTTGAAGCTCAGATGCGGTTCCTGCTTCACATCCGTTTGCACTAAGCTCCCGCCGCTTGCCGGTAGCACAAATTCACGCAGCTCCCAAAAGGGCGAGCCGGGCAAGAGTTCATTGGTGCGCACTTGACCTATAGCACTTTGGTTGGGGGCAGAGGGGGCAGCACCTGCTGCGGTGAATACATTGGTCAAGTTTTCCAAATCATTGTTGTAATTGGCGGAGCTGGCAAGGTCGATCCACTTTTGCGCCCAGGTGCGAATATTGGTGCAACCCGCGATGGGTACTTTGTATTCGAGTATCAGGGTTTTGCTCATGTTGTTGCAGTCGCCATCGTGCAAGGCAAACACGAAGCGCCCTTCACCTGCATCACCGCCAGCATAAGGGCCGGTACCTCCACGCAAATCCGCACGCAATACTATGCCAAGTAAACGGAAGGGGCTTTCCTGCGGCAATAGGGTTGCGCCCGGGCCGCCGCTGCGTATTTCCCAATCTTTAATTACTTCCTGATAAACACCTGGCCGCGCAGCGACGTTGAAACCATTAATCGTTTGATTGATGGTCCAATGCTTAAACAACAGTTTGATGTAATCAGAAGTGGAGGATGTCCCGTTCGCCATATTTTCCATCAGGCGCCAGAAGGTCCATTCACCAGTTGCATTTCCCACGGGCGATGTACTGCTGGTAGGGCAAGCCCAGGTGCGGCCCGGATCATTGACCACACTTATGTCGGTAATCATCAGCGATTGCGGAATGCTCACCGCCGCAGCGGGGACAGGATCAAAATCAATCGGCAGGCCAATGGGTAGATTAAATACCGGTAAGGCAATCGGCTGGTTGACTTTAATTAACGATGGGTCAAATGGCAGTGTGAAGGTTTGCTCCTTGCCATTACTCACACCGAAAAATTCCATTTTTTCGCCGTTAATAGTAATGCGTTGTTGCGTTATTTGTTGGCGGCCACCAGGGGCAAATAGATTGGTTTTTTCGCCGTTGGTAGCTTTCGCCAATTGCATATTCGCTTTAGTAAAAGCCTCAAAATCAAAATCAACTTTAGCACTGAATAAACCATCGCCTGCGCGCAGATCGCCGCTGGTTCCATCATCAAAAAGTGTGACAGTTTCTTTATCAAGTGTAATTCCCACCTTTTTATCGCGCGTTGAAATGGTAGAAAAACGCGCGCTAATCGTTGCGGTTTTATCATCCAGTTTGGTGAGATTAAGTGCGCTGGGTTTGCTATTGGAATTCTGCGCGGATACCACTGGCGCTGTGACTATGCTGCTTAATAACAACAGCATACTGGTAGAAAACAAGCTATTCCTGGCTCGCATAAAAACCCCCTTGTAAAAATAACGGTGACATAATCCATAACAGTTAATGCATTTATCGAAATCGATATTTCCTGATGCAGGTTATTGATAGGGGATGGGAAGGGTACTGTCAAAGATCGATAGGCACTATGTCGCATCAACTTACCAAATAAAAAAAATAGCTTTTTATGTGGATAATTTACACAGTGATTTTTGTTACGAAAGTGCCCCTTTTCTTTCCTTATTCTCTTTTGTTTTTAAGGTGATATTAATTTGATTTTTATATTTCGCCGTTTTGTTCACGAGCTTATCTGTCGATAAAAAATGAAATGGCGCATTGATTTGCGAGATGGGTTTATTTTTTGTACTTGGTTGTTCGTTGTATTGATTAATGCGGATGTTGGACATGAAAACGATTGACGCACTGCTGGCAGATACAGCTTTTATTGCGCTGCTCCGGGTCAACTAGCGCCAGTAAGCCAGGCGGGAATATTTCTGCTTTACACCAGCAGGTGCTGGCGAAGCTGCCAGTCTCTGCCGGTGTGCATTGGTTGGGCTGGCCACACAGCGGACACTCGTGATTAGCCAGAGGTGTCGCATTAGGCATTGCACAGGTCTTCAA
Organism: Candidatus Saccharimonadota bacterium; assembly: GCA_030645815.1. Classification (GTDB taxonomy): domain Bacteria; phylum Patescibacteriota; class Saccharimonadia; order Saccharimonadales; family Saccharimonadaceae; genus JACPYF01. The sequence goes on along the minus strand of JAUSMW010000211.1, from coordinate 11,471 downwards.
AGATGTCGACTACCGCTTCTTCATCGGCCTCGGATAATTCTGCCAAATCCATAATGCACGGCTCGTTGATGCCCAGGATTTCTTCAATTTCTTCAAAGGGCAGGTAGGCATCCAGCGCGTGTTTAACGTAGTTTTTCACGGCAGCGTGAATGGCTGCTTCATTCTCACGTGCGGCTTGCAACTCAGTGACTGTCTGGTCAGTCAGCCATTGGATAAAAGCGGCGCGGTCGGCGTCGGAGGTGTTGGTGCGGGCATCGTAGTTCAAGGGAATACCTCAATAGCTGGGAAAAGTCGCCAGTATAAAGGGTTTTGAGCCGGCTAGACGAGTGCGGTTTCTTGTAGGTCAATTTTGTTAAGTGTGCTGTTGAAATTGTGGAACTGCTCAGTGTCACTGGCGAGACTCTCAATTACTCGCTCCATTAAGTTTTTAAGAAGGACCAGTTGATCGTATATTTGGTCTTGCATCACACTGATTTCAACCAGTGACCAGTTTTCGGAATCGCTGCGATTGGGGCTGACATTTATCAGCCAATCTTCTTGCTCCGGTTGCAATATACCGCTACGCACAACTGAAATAGCGAGTCTACCCATCACCGCAGTCACTGAGCGGATAATCGGGCTCTTGGAATTAGTGAAGAGTTGTTGCGCAAGGCCTTTGGCCGTTTCAAATTGAATGCGCAATTTTTTTTGCCGTGCGAGCAATAATTCAGTGGATGGCAATTGCATGAGTGTTTCGGTGGGTGGAGGTGCTTCTTTAAATAAAATGGTTGCGGCGTTGTAAACCGATTCAAAATAAATGTTGTCGCTGAGTTTTAATGCGGCGAGCAACAGGCTGTGTGCATGCACTCCAAAATCTTTATAGCGGCTGTGGTTAAAAATTATTTGGTCTGTGGCCGCGATGATTTGGCTAACCATTGAGATTTTATCGCCAAAGATATGGCGCGGATAGCCGGTACCGTCAATGCGCTCGTGATGGTCGGTAATCACAATACCAATTTCTTTGGGTAGCCCGGGAACCATCCCTAAAAATCGCTGCGCGATCAGTGGGTGTGCTTGCAAAGCCCTCCACTCATCCGCACTAAAGCCATGGCTTTTTTCAAGCAAATGAGGTTCGAGGTATAAAAAACCCACATCGTGAAATAAGCCGGCGATGAAGGTCGCTTGTATTTCGGGCAGGCTGAGATTAAGTTTGCGGGCGATAGCAACGCCCGCCAATGCACTGAAAATCCCTTGAAAATAAATATGTCGCGCGCGTAAGGCAAGCACTGTCAGGTTTTGTCGTAGAAGAGGATATTTTTCATAGAACAGGCAGGCTAATCGCAGGGTTTTTTGATAGCTCTCGTTGTTTGTAACGGCATAAAGGCCGGGAAGATTTTTGGCGAATTTGTTCAGGTAGTCAAACAGTGCGCGCGCGTCCATGCTATTGGCGATGCCTACGCACTGCTCAAGCGGTTTCATCAGTTTATGTTGCAGTAAAATCCGCGAACGTTTTTCATCCAGACGTGATCCCTCGGACAAAAGCAATACGCCTTGCTGAGTGTAAATCGCCTGATTGGTGACGACGTCCTGCTTCTTGTTTACCTCAACAAGGTTTTCGCAATAGTTCTTCTGTTCGCTATCGATCATTGCCGTTTCCCAAAGCCATTTTTCACCGTCTAATACCCCGGTGTGCTATAGCGTTTTGCAAGTAGAATTTATACCTAGGTTGATCGTCAGGTTTTTTTACAGATAAGCTTGAGACACTATAGATCAGGCGGCCGAAGGTGCCACAAAATAGACCTGTAAATTGAAAAAAATAGGCGAGAAAACAGGGGAAATGTGAAAAGCTCACACTATTTAAAGGCAGTTAGGCCGGTGTAATTCCGTGTAATGGAGAAGTCGTGTGATTTTTGATTAGCGCAGGTGCCACTGGGGATAGCACCTGCATGGGTGTTTATTTCTTCAGCTGTGCTGCCCAGCTCACCAGGGCGGCCAATTGTGTGTTGATCGTCGCTTGAACTTTTTCATCTATCAAATTGCCATCACCATCAAAGGAGCCGGCGAAAGCGTTGGCAAATACTTCTGGCTTATTGAGTGGATGCAAATTCAAAAACACGCAGACCTGACGCAAATGGTACTGCGCGCGCGATGTACCCATGCCGCCGCCCGCGCCCATCAACGCAACGGCCTTACCGTTTAGCAGCGCATTCTCCGGCGCACGGGAGGCCCAGTCCAATGCATTCTTAAGTGCGGGTGCGATAGAATAATTATATTCGGGGCAAGAAAAAATCAGCGCATCAGCAGCGCCAACTTGTTGCAAAAGCGCATCGACTGCTGCGGGTTTTTCAGTGAGGTCGGCGTTGTAAAAAGGGATTGCGGATAAATCCGCAATAGTAATGGTGGAGCCCTCGGGGGCGTTGGCTTGTGCGAAGCGCAATAAACCCATATTGGTAGATTTTTTTCGCAAACTGCCGCAAATCGCAAGTATATTCATAGTCCTGTACTCCATGCCTATTGGTTGTTACAAGTGAGACAGTAGCATCTGCTATTTAGACTGAACATTCAATTCTCTTGGAATCGCTGTCAAAGCAACAGGCTGCCATTACTTCGCAACGCTGGATTTATCAGGAAATGTTAGCACTACGCAATTTGACGGTAAACATTATGCCGATCACAGTGAGCCTTCGGCAGCAAGCGATCAGTTTCCTGTTTCACAATCGAGTAACACTCGCAGGTCAAGTTTTCCAATTCGCCTCTATCCAAGACCGTTATGCGACCGCGAGTATATTCAATCACGCCTGATTTTTGTAATTTTCCTGCTGCATCAGTAACGCCCTCGCGTCGCACGCCTAACATGTTTGCAATTATTTCTTGCGTCAGTAGTAAGTGATTAGTTGAGAGCCGATCCAGCATGAGTAACAGAAATCTACATAACTGTTGATTAATTGAATGATGGCGATTACATACTGCTGTTTGCGCCATTTGTGTGAAGAGCGATTGAATGTAGCGCAACATGAGCTCTTGCAAATCCCCGTGTCGGCCGAGCTCTTCTTTAAATTTTCTACTCGACAGTCGATATGCATGACCTGCACTCTGTACTACCGCGCGGCTCGGCGTGCTTTCGCCCCCCATGAATAACGCAATTCCGACAAAACCTTCATTTCCAACAAGGGATATTTCTGTAGAGTTACCTTCTCTGGTGTCATACAGCAATGACACGATAGAATCTATTGGAAAATAAACATGTTTCATAACATCGCCAGATTCAGCGAGTACGGTTCCTTTCTCCAATGGAACCACTTCGAGATGAGGCCGCATGCGACACTGGGTTTCCGTGCTAAGTGCGTCAATAAGAAGATTTTTTTGTGAATTAATATAGGTTGACATATGTTTCCCCTTTCTCATCAAAAAAGAAAATAATCTTGCTGTTGAGTGAAGACTAATACCTGAATTTTTTTGAGTGAAAAGGATTTTGCAACATGTGTGCCAGTGAACGATATTTATGTTAGTGAACTTATAATAGTGTGGTTTCTCAAGTGCTTTTTGCTTGAAACCCTGAGTTATGTAAGCATTTTCCCTTGTTTTTTCGCCTGATTTTTAAATGTTTATTTGAAATACTTTCATGCCAGCTGTATTTTTTTCAATTTATAGCGATCGACCAAAATAACGTGTTGATTTTTAAGCATTTATACAATTACCTGTAAGTTGATTGTGCATTCAGCTGAACAATCAATTCCACTTCCGTCAGTGGTCGGGGGTCGTACAAACGGCTTGCTTGAGCCCAGGTGGCAGGTGGACGGAACCCATACCTCCATACTTGTAATGCTAAGCAAAACCGCCGCCCGCTTTTAAAAATGGCAAAAGCCGCAAACTGATATTGCCTGGTTTATGGTTGAGTAAACGGTGGACGCTCGCCGTTGGCGCTAAATAGTTGTCGTAGTAGTCAGTCGCTGCTTTTGCCATTGCGGCGAGAATGGGCTCGCTCATTGTCATGGCTTTGGTGATTGCGGTTTGTAATTCCGTTTCATTGTTGAATGTCAGGCAATTCTTTCCATCCTCCAGCGGTGGAAAAAACATTTCCGGATACTGGGTAATAGGCACACTGCCCACCGCCATGGCCTCAATTAAATTATGTGACATAGGATAACGCACACCCGGACAAGCTAAAAAGAAGCGCGCACGGGCAAGCGTGCCCAGCCACTCTTCTGGTGCTACTTTGCAGTGGCGAGTATTCATGACTATCAATCCGCCATGTTGTTTTTCTTCGGCGTTCTGCCGCACTGAATCATTTTGTAATTCAACAATGCATTCAGAGGTAAGTGTTCGTGTCATGCAATCCAATATTTGCGCACGGCTCAGTTTTGCATATATTTTACGAATCGATTTTTTATTGTATTTGCCAGGTTCGACATCGCCGCCAAAAAATATTTGCCATTGACGCGGTTGCTGACGATAAGTTTGCAAGTGCAAATCTTGCTGAGCAGCATAGAGTGGTGGAAACATCGGGAAGGGCATTGGGAAGCAGGCATCTTCAGTTTGATAATTAGGCTGGTAATTAACACTAATGATTTTTTTCGCTTTATGGGTAAGGTTTGAATACCATTTATCGGTAATCAGTAAATAGCCTTGTGGTAAATCCTGTTCATGTAGAAGAACAGAAAAATCTTCTAACAAACAGAGTTTTTTATATTTGTCTTGAATATTGCCCAACACTAAATAATTATCGGGCAACACGGGATAAAATCCGGCGCGGATAAAGAACACAAATAGAGAATAAAAGCGCCGCCCTTGGGGGCCATCAATTCGGGTATCGCGAAAATCCAACACGACAATAGGTTTGTCCTGCGGAATCATGCGATTTTGTTGGCGAAGCCAGCGGCGGTATTCCAGATAGCGCTGAGGATATACCAGAGATTTGTAGCGCTGGAGGGTGCCGTCCAATTGATGACCCCAAGTAGATATACTTTTTAACGGATTCATTACCTGTGTCCATTGCCAGATCAAATAATTGCAGGCTGAAAGGGGGGCGGGAGTGGTTACACAGGTTAATTGTACTTTGTTACAGTTTGGTTGCAGGTGTTGTGCGTGGCAGGGGAGTGATGGTGAATCCCGAGGGTTATTTGCCGACGGGATTTTCAGCTTTAATGACGTGCTTTTTTAATTTTTGGTTTGCTGTTTGTTTTAGTTGTTGTCAGATCGGCAGTGATCATCAACTGGAAGGCGCCGAAAAAAATGGCCATCAATCCCAGCAGGGCACAAAACACAAAGGCGCCGCCATCCGCGACAAAATACATCGTAACTATGATAATTAAACCAAAGAAAATAAAACCAATGCCTAGTTTTTTTTGTAAATGCATTTGTTATTGCCTCTTGAGTGAATTACAGCGTGAAAAAAATCAGTATTAATGCCGCTGAAGCAGGTAGCGTTTGAATAAACAGAATTTTGCGCGCAGCAGTTGCGGCTCCAAATATACCTGCTATAGCGATGCATACCAGAAAAAAAATACAGATTGCTCTTCCCTCGTCTCCCAACAGCAAGCCCCAGAATAATCCTGCCGCTAAAAACCCGTTATATAAGCCTTGGTTAGCGGCCAGCACTTTAGTTGCGGCAGCCTTTTCAGGTGTTTGCCGAAAGGTGCGCAGGCCGGCGGGTTTATCCCAGAGAAACATTTCCAGTATCAGGATATAAATATGCAGTAAGGCGATTAGTAGTATCAGGATGTTGGTGGCCAGAATCATTGGCTATACCTTCATAAGTAGAGAGAGTTATTCGGCTAATAATAGACTCGATTGCGTTAAACGTCGAAATTACCGAGCTGATATCGATGACTATCACCAGTGCATTAGGTTTTAGCGTTGTCCGCTTCGCGTTGCAGCAATTGTTGTTTGCGATCAACACCCCAGCGATAGCCGGACAAATTGCCATCATTGCGCACTACCCGGTGACAGGGAATTAATACGGCAATGGCATTGGCAGCGCAAGCGCCAGCGACAGCGCGCACTGCCTTGGGTGAACCAATTGCCTGAGCAATATCGGTGTAGCTGCGTGTTTCACCTGCGGGAATTTTTTGCAGCGCATCCCACACCCGGTGTTGAAAGACGGTGCCTTGGATATCCAGCGGCAAGTGTAGATTGGCTGTTGGTTGCTCAATAGCGTTGATCACTTGTGTGATGTTTTTTTTCAGTTGTGCGTTGTCTTCATGCAACACTGCTGAAGGAAAGCGCTGCTGTAAATCAGCGCGCAAATATTCCGCATCATCACCCAATAAAATAGCGCAGATGCCTTTTGCGTTCTGTGCCACCAAGAGCTGACCGAGCGAACACTGGCCAAGAGAAAAATACATAATCATTGTGGCTTTTCCTTTGGTTCGGGTAGGTAGTTCTTGCCGATCTTGTTGCCGCCTATGCGCTTTAGCATAGGCCTTGGGGCTCAAGCCTGTCGCTGTTTTAAATAAACGTTGCAGATGATAGGTGCTGATGCCGGAGTAATTGGCAAGCTCGGCGAGTGAAGGCTCTTGTATGGCAGTTTCGATAAGCCGGCAGAGATCGGTAATGCGTTGTGTTTGTAATACATCGCTGCTGATATGTTGTGGGTGGCATCGTTTACACGCGCGAAAGCCAGCGCTTTCAGCGTCGGTGTGGTTGTTAAAAAAACGCACATTATCGGGATTGGCGCGACGCGACGGACACCCGGGGCGGCAGTAAATACCGGTAGTAATCACCGCGTAAATAAATTGCCCGTCGGCGCTAGCATCCCCTAATAATCGCCAGCGTGGATCGTTTGTGGCTTTGCTAGTTGTTGGTATGGAAGGTGATGTCATGGTAGTGAGTTGCAAGATTCAGATAGTTTTTACTTTATCCCTAATCGGAATGCCATACACCACCAATCTTGCTATTACATTCGAAATAATTATCGCCCTTCTTCGAGCGCGACTTCGCGCTTGAACAGCTGTGGCAGGCTGATGCTGAGTAATAATAATGTTACCAAAATAACCAGTGGTCCGCTGCCGTAAACCATAAAGGGCGTCCAGTCTTTGACCGCGTGGATTTCACCGCTAAAGGTTTGGGCTTTAAATGAATCGCTTTGGCTGAGAATCTTGCCATGGTTATCAATAATGGCACTGGGGCCGTTGTTCGTGCTGTACACCAAATAGCGGCCAGTTTCGAGGGCGCGCATTTGTGCCATCTGCATAAATTGTTTAGCTTGGATGGAATCTAAAAACCAGCCGAGATTGTTTACGCTCAACAATACTTGGGTTTCTTTGGCCGCTTGTGCGATTAAATCCGGGTACACAATTTCATAGCAAATCGCCGGAGTAATACGCACGCCTTTGGCGATCAAGCCGTGTTGGTCTTGCGGACCCAAATGAATAAACGATGTGGGTAAATTAAAAAATTCAATCAATCCTCGTATCTGATTTTCCAGTGGCACATATTCTCCAAAAGGCACCAACCGGCGTTTATGGTAAAAGCCATAACCTTGTCCTAATCCTGCAATGGAGTTGTAATATTTGTGTTGTTTTTTGTCTTCAAAAATGACGCCGGTAAACAATGCCGTATCATGTTCAGCGGCTTTGCTATTCATCTCTTCCAAAAAGGGTAGTGCATCCTGATAGGTCAGTGTTGTGGGAATCGCGGCCTCTGGCCAGACCACCCAATCATTGCTCCATAAGTTTGTGCTGAGTTCGCGCAACTGATTAAGTGCGGCGATAGTGGTGTTTTCATCAAAACTGAGTTTAGTACTTTGATCGACATTGGGTTGTACCATGCCGACTTTGATCGCCGTGGCATCGGGTTCTGCCCAAGTGATGGTTTTTAAACCGGCTCCCGCAATCCAAATAATGACACAGCAGCAACTGGCGATCATCAAGGTTACTTTTTTGGGTTGTGCATTCCTGATGTGCCATAACCACTCGGCGATAACACCGGCGGTGAGTGCAAGAATAAATCCAATGCTCAGCACGCCGCCGATTGGCGCCCAACCTGCCAGTGGAGTGTTTAAATGTGCGTAGCCTAAAAATAACCATGGGAACCCTGTTAGTAACCAGGTGCGCATCCATTCGCCCAGTAACCAGCACACTGGTAGGGCGAGGATTAATGCAAATCTGTTGTGGCTGTACCACCGCGCAAGGACATAAAAAGGCCCTGTAAAAACTACAGCCATAAAACAGGCAAACAGAAACACCAAAAAGCCGGCAAATAATGGTGATGCACCACCAAAATTATGGATGCTGACATAAATCCAATGAATGCCTGCAGCGTAAAAGCCGACACCAAAAATAAAGCTGCGCCAGAGTATGGTTTTGATTGTTTGTGCTTTTAATAGCAGTGCCAATGTAGTCAAGCTGATAATGGCAATTGGCCAGCTATTAAAGGGTGCAAAGCTGAAGGTGATTAATGCCCCGCTAACGAACGCGATTAACAACGCAATTGTTTTGGGTAATGCCAGTATTTTTTCGTGCATAAATAATTATCTGTATGTGAGTTACCTAAAAAAATCCCGCCATTTCGGCGGGATTTTTTTAATCGTTCATGACCGTCATGCGCAATAAATGTATCTGCCGATTATCTGCGTAGAGTACGCGAAACTGCAGGTTGTCCATTTGTACGACTTCGTTGCGTTTGGGGAGATGACCGAACTCTTGCATTAAAATGCCGCCAAGTGTATCAAAGTCGTCATCGCTAAATGTGGTTTTGAAAAAATCGTTGAAGCTCTCGATCGGTGTGAGTGCTTTAATGATGTAATCATTCTCACTCACGCGTTTGATGAAATCGGTAGCGTTTTCCTGCTCATCGGTTTCGTCTTCAATTTCACCGACAATTTCTTCGAGAATATCTTCAATGGTGAGCAGGCCAGTTATGCCGCCGTATTCGTCCATTACCAGCGCCATGTGGTAGCGGTTTTCGCGGAATTCACGCAGCAAAATATTAACCCGTTTACTTTCCGGGACAATAGTGGCCGGCCGTAACACGCTCTCCAAGTTAAAGTTCTCTTTACCTTTCAAGGCGAGAGGAAGTAAATCCTTGGCGAGTAGAATGCCTTTTATGTCGTCGATGTTTTCGCCGATTACTGGAAAACGTGAATGACCGGATTCAATTAATTGCGGTAAGTATTCTTCCAGGGAATCTTCTAAACGGATGGCCACTATGTGGGAGCGGGGTACCATGATTTCACGTGCTTGCAGTGAAGAAACATCCAGCGCACCTTCGATAATGCTGAGTGCTTCCTGGTCAAGCAGGTGGTTATCGGCTGCATCTTTGATAATCTCCATCAGCTCATCGCGGGATTTAGGTTCCGCGCTGAAGGCATGGAGAACTTTGTCCAGCCAGGATCGTTCGTGCTTTTCAGTAGTTGTGCTACTCGGATGGTCGTCCGACATGATGTAGTTTCCCAAGGTCTTTTATTCTTCAGTGATGTCTTGATAGGGGGCAGGATACCCTAAACCGGTGACGATTTGGGTTTCCAGGGTTTCCATGGTCTCGGCCTCATCGTCATCGATATGGTCGAAACCGACTAAATGCAAGGTGCCGTGAATTAACATATGCGCCCAATGTGCTTGCAGGGTTTTGCCTTGCTCTTGCGCCTCGCGCTCCACGACCGGAGCGCAAACCACCAAGTCACCAAGCAGCGGCACACCTACTTCCTCAGCGATATCGGCAGGGAAGGAGAGCACATTGGTCGGATAATCTTTGCCACGATATTGCGCGTTTAATTCCTGACCTTCGTCTTCGTCTACGATATAGACACTGACTTCGGCGTCCTCAAAACTCTGGCTTTGCAATGCAGCACTTATCCAGCGCTCAAGTTCAGGCAGGGCCGGAATCTGTTGGTTTTGGCTATTGCTTTCGATATCGATTTGGTAGGTCATATGACTAGTCTTGCTTCGGCTGCTGTTGTTCAAAGGCTTCGTAAGCTTCCACTATGCGTTGAACAATAGGATGGCGCACCACATCTTTGGACGTAAAGTGGGTGAAGCTGATACCGTTGACGTTATCCAGCACTTCCATCGCATGGCGCAAGCCAGAGGCCATACCCCGTGGCAAGTCGATTTGGGTCGGGTCGCCAGTAATTACTGCAGTAGTACCAAAACCAATACGGGTCAGAAACATTTTCATCTGTTCGCGCGTGGTGTTCTGGCTTTCATCGAGAATTACAAATGAATTGTTCAGGGTGCGGCCACGCATAAACGCGAGAGGGGCAACCTCAATAACACCGCGCTCCATCAATTTACCGACCGTATCAAAACCTAACATTTCAAATAGCGCGTCATAGAGCGGGCGCAAATAGGGGTCAACCTTTTGTGCGAGATCGCCAGGTAGGAAACCAAGTTTTTCACCTGCTTCTACCGCTGGGCGTACCAGCAAGATCCGTTCAATCTCATTTTTCAGCAGAGCTTCAACTGCACAGGCAACGGCGAGGTAGGTTTTACCGGTACCAGCGGGGCCGATACCAAAGTTGATATCGTGCTTCTGAACTGCGCGTACATAACGCTGCTGATTCAAGCCGCGTGGTTTGATCGTGCATTTTTTGGTGCGAATCAGGGTAATGCCACCTTCATCACTGCTCGTGTCTGCAACGTTTGTGGGAATTTCGCCGCTGAGCGCTTGAGCTTCAGCATTATCCAGTTGTTCCATAAGCTGTTCGATACCAGAGGTTTGCAGTGCTAAATGCACTTCATCAGGGGTGAGTTCGTTTTGCTCTGTCGTCAGGTAGAGGTTACGCAGTAATTCAGCGCCAGCGCGGATTTTGGCTTGGGGGCCGATTAGTTCGAATTCGCTGCCTCGATTACGGATTTCAATCTCAAGGCGCTCTTCAATCTGGCGCAGGTGCTGGCCGAGAAGGCCGCAGAGATTGGCGAGGCGACGACTATCACTGGGTTCCAGCGTTAAAGGCTGAGTGACGATTTCTGGAGGGACTACAACCTGCGTGTTCAAGGTGGTTTATAAGCTCTTGTGACTCAATGAAAACCAAGACTAAACCATTCAGCGAGACGGATAAAGTCCAAATTGCAGCTGAATCTGCGCTGAATGTATTTAAAATCTAATGTTTTTTTGAGATTGTTTGAGTAACCCCTTGTATTCATTATTGTTTCTTGTAGTCAAAACTAAATGGTGTAGAGATTTTCTTTCTTGCTCTAGGGGGTGGTACGAAATTGGCAGGAAGCGATGGACTTGATCTACATTGCAGGATATTTCTATGAACAGACCGTTACTTATCCATAAGTTAGACGGTAGAAAAGAAAGTGCAATGGCGCTAGCACTTAACATATTGGTTGTAATCGCTGTGCTCTACACATTGTATTTCTGCCGGACATTATTTCTTCCTGTTTTTGTAGCAGGGTTCATCGCACTGTTTTCCAGCCCTTTAGTGCGTTTTATAGCGGGTTTTAAGGTGCCTCACGCCCTTGCTGCCGCATTGGTAGTAATACTTTTGGTTGTCGGCTTGAGTGATGCTTTTGTCATTCTTGTCGAACCTGCGGGTCACTGGTTTG